>JANMBA010000375.1:0-6993 GCA_031360105.1 Novosphingobium sp. | reverse complement strand
GTCTATCGTTCACGCACCTCAACTCATGGCCGCAATATGGCGGGTGCGCGCGGGCTGTGGCGCGCGACGGGGATGAAAGATGGCGATTTCGGCAAGCCGATCGTCGCGGTGGTCAATTCGTTTACCCAGTTCGTGCCGGGTCATGTCCACCTGAAGGATCTGGGCCAGATGGTCGCGCGCGAAATTGAGGCCGCAGGGGGCGTCGCCAAGGAGTTTAACACCATTGCGGTCGATGACGGGATAGCGATGGGCCACGACGGGATGCTCTATTCGCTGCCCAGCCGCGAGCTGATTGCTGACAGCGTCGAATATATGGTCAACGCGCACTGCGCCGATGCGATGGTCTGCATTTCCAACTGCGACAAGATCACGCCAGGCATGCTGATGGCCGCGCTGCGGATCAATATTCCGGTGGTGTTCGTCTCAGGCGGCCCGATGGAAGCGGGCAAAGTGGTGCTGAACGGCAAGGAGGTTGCGCTCGATCTGGTCGATGCAATGGTTGCCGCCGCTGACGAACGCATATCGGACGCGGATGTCGAGGCGATCGAGAAAGCGGCCTGCCCGACCTGCGGATCGTGCAGCGGGATGTTCACCGCCAATTCGATGAATTGCCTGACTGAGGCGTTAGGGCTGTCGCTGCCTGGCAACGGCTCGCAACTCGCCACGCATTCGGATCGCAAGGGCCTGTTTCTGGAAGCCGGGCGGCTGGTGGTCGATCTGTGCCGCCGCTATTACGAGCAGGACGATGAAAGCGCGCTGCCGCGCAATATCGCCAGTTTCGCTGCGTTTGAAAACGCCATGAGCCTCGACATCGCGATGGGTGGATCGACTAACACCGTACTCCATCTGCTCGCCGCCGCGCACGAGGCCGGACACGATTTTACCATGCGCGATATCGACCGGCTGAGCCGCCAGGTGCCGTGCCTGACCAAAGTTGCCCCCGTCAAAAGCGACGTGCATATGGAAGATGTCCACCGCGCAGGCGGGATCCCCGCGATCCTGGGCGAACTGGCCCGCGCCGAACTGCTCCACACCGACTTGCCGACCGTGCACAGCCGCTCGATGGGCGAGGCGCTGAGCCGGTGGGATATCAAGCAGACCAATTCGGAAAGTGTGCAGACCTTTTTCAAGGCCGCTCCGGGCGGAGTGCCGACACAGACCGCGTTCAGCCAGAGCCGCCGCTGGGCCGAGCTTGATCTGGACCGCGAAAACGGCGTGATCCGCAGCGCTGAGCACGCCTTTTCCAAGGATGGCGGCTTGGCCGTGCTTTATGGCAACATCGCGCAAGACGGCTGCATCGTAAAGACCGCCGGGGTCGATGACAGCATCCTTAAATTCACCGGCAGCGCGAAGGTTTATGAAAGTCAGGACGATGCGGTTACCGCGATTCTGACCGGGCAAGTGCTGCCGGGTGACGTGGTGGTCATCCGCTGTGAAGGGCCCAAGGGCGGGCCGGGCATGCAAGAAATGCTTTACCCGACCAGCTACCTTAAGTCGAAAGGTCTTGGCGCGGCCTGCGCGCTGCTGACCGATGGGCGCTTTTCGGGCGGCACCTCGGGCTTGTCGATCGGCCACGTCTCCCCCGAAGCGGCCGATGGCGGCATGATTGGGCTGGTTCGGCCGGGCGACCGGATCGAGATCGATATCCCCGCGCGCACGATCCATCTGGCGGTCAGTGACGAGGAACTGGCGCACCGCCGCGCAGAGCAGGACGCGCACGGCTGGCACCCCGCAGGACCGCGCCCGCGCAAGGTTTCGGATGCGCTCAAAGCCTACGCCGCGATGACCACCAGCGCGGCACGCGGCGCGGTGCGCGATGTGTCGCAGGTCATGGGGAAGTGAAGCGGGGCGCAATCTGCGCGGTGCTGCTGCTCGCCGCGTGCAGCAAGGGCGGCGTGGCCAGGCTTGCGGAGGGTGAGACAATCGCTTGCGCGCTCGCCGGATCGCAGCAGTTCAAGCCTGATTGCACCGCCGAGCGCAGCATGGCGGACGGCGCGCAAGTGATCGTGGTGCGGTTGCCGGGCGGCGGCTTTCACCGGCTCGAAGTGAGCAAGGACGGTCAAAACCTCAACGCCGCCGATGGCGCGGACCAGTCACAATCGGCGCTCAAGGGTGACCGGTTCGAGGTGATCCTGGGGCAAGACCGGTTCGTGATCCCGGCCAAGGCCAATGCCCGCTAACCAGATACTGACCGCCGCACAGATGCGCGCAGGCGAAGCTGCGCTGATCGCGGGCGGCACTCCGGTTGACGAATTGATGCAGCGCGCCGGGCGCGGCGCGGCGGAATGGGTCTGGCGCGTGGCGGCGGGGCGCAGTGTGACCGTGCTGTGCGGCCCGGGCAACAACGGCGGCGACGGCTATGTCATCGCCGAGGTCTTGCGCGGGCGGGGTGTTCCGGTTGCAGTCGTCGCTTGCGGTGAGCCTCAGACTCATCCAGCGCACGCAGCCCGAACTTTGTTTCAGGGCGAGATCTTGGGTCCAGCAGCCAGTCCCGTGGGTGACCTGTTCGTCGATTGCCTGTTCGGCACCGGCCTGACCCGGCCGCTCAGCGCGGGCGATGCGGCTTTGCTGAAACGGCTGGCGGCCAGTCATCCGCAGGCGATCGCCGTCGATCTGCCCAGCGGGGTCGATGCTGATCGGGGACTGGCGTTAAATCATGACCTGCCGATCAACCACCTTACACTCGCCCTGGGAGCTTGGAAATTCGCGCATTTCCTGATGCCGGCCGCCGCCAACATGGGGGCGCTGCGCCTGGTTGAGATCGGCGTCGGGGCGATAGCCGGTGCCGCCGAAATGATCGCAAGGCCCCGGCTTGCTCCCCCGGCAGCCGATGCGCACAAATATACCCGCGGGCTGCTAGGCGTAATCTCCGGCGCGATGCCCGGCGCGGCGGTGCTGGCCGCACTGGCGGCGCAAGGCGCGGGCGCGGGTTATGTCAAATTGCTGGGTGAGGGTGGCACGCTGCCGGCCGATCTGGTGCAAGATTCCGGGCCTCTCGTTACCGCGCTCGCCGACCAGCGCTTTAACGCGCTCCTGCTCGGCCCCGGCCTTGGCCGCGGCGATGCGGCGCGCGCGATGCTGGAGCACGTGCTGGCGCGGCAAGCGCCTGCCGTGCTCGATGCCGATGCCCTGATGCTGCTCACCCCGGCCTTGCTGGTCAGCCGGGCCGCGCCGCTGATCGTCACCCCGCACGGCGGCGAACTCGCCGCGCTGGAGCAAGCTTTCCAGCTGAGCGGCGAAGGCAGCAAAGCCGATCGCGCCCTAAATCTGGCCAAAGCCGGGGCAATGGTCGTGGTGGCCAAGGGCGCCGATACGGTGATCGCCGCCCCCGATGGCCGCATGGCGCTGAGCCGGCGGGCCTCCAGCTGGCTCTCGGTTGCGGGCACTGGCGATGTGCTTGCCGGAACCATCGCCAGCCGTCTGGCGAGCGGCGCTGATGCGTTCGCCGCCGCCTGCGAAGGCGTGTGGTTGCATGGCGAGGCCGCGCGACTGAGCGCTCCGCCATTCTCGGCGAGCCAGCTTGCCGCGCAGGTGCGAAGCGCCTACGCGGCCTGCCTGTGACTGACCAAGCCGAAGAAATCATCCGCATCGCCGCCAAGGGCGATGGCATCACGGCCTCGGGCCGGTTTGCCTGGGGCGCAGCGCCGGGCGACTTGCTGCTGGCCGACGGCAGCCTTGAGCCGGGGCCGCACCACGTCGTGCCGCCGTGCCGCCACTTTGGCCACTGCGGCGGGTGCCAGCTGCAACAGCTTGATGAGCAGACGTTGGCGCAATTCGTTTCGGCGCGGGTCGCCAATGCCTCGGCGGCGCAGGAATTGGGGCCGGAGCTGATCGTGCCGCCGCACCTTTCGCCGCCCGGATCGCGCCGCCGGGCCGCGCTGCGCGCCGAAAGTTCGCAAGGCCGGGTGGTGATCGGCTACCGCGAGGCGAAATCGCACCGGCTGGTCGAGCTGGTGGAATGCCCGGTGATGCTGCCCGAGTTCGTCGCGCTGCTCACCCCGCTACGCAAGCTGCTGATCGCGCTTGGCACCGGCAAAGGGCAGGGCAAAGGCCGTCACACGCACGCCAAGCTGGCCGCCGATATCGATCTGGCGCTGACCGAACAAGGGATCGATCTGGCGATCAAGGGTGTGGTGGTCGAAAGCCTCGCCGCCACCGAAGCAATGCTCGATTTTGCGCGGGCGCATGGTCTGGCCCGGTTGACGCTCGATCAGGGCTACGGGTCGGAGGCTTTGTGGGAGCCTGAGCCCGTCACGGTGTTGCTGGCCGGAGTATCGGTGCCGTTTCCGCCGGGGAGCTTCCTGCAGGCCACGCTCGACGGCGAACAGGCGCTGAGCGCGGCGGTTTGCGAATGGCTGACGGGCGCGGGCAGCGTAGCGGATTTGTTTGCGGGGCTGGGCACCTTTGCCTTTGCGCTGGCCGGGCAGGGCAGCAAAGTCCTTGCGGTTGAGGCCGCGCGCGATGCGCATCAGGCCTGCAAGAGCGCTGCTGGCCGCGCCCAATTGCCGATTCATTCGCTGCACCGCGACCTGTTCCGTAACCCGCTGCTGCCCGAGGAACTGGACCGGTTCGATGCCGTGGTGCTCGATCCGCCGCGGGCGGGCGCACGCGACCAGATCGAACGGATCGCCGCCAGCACCGTGTCCAAGGTGGTTTATGTCAGCTGCAACCCGTCGAGCTGGGCACGCGACGCCAGGACGCTGGTCGGTGCGGGGTATCGCTTCAAAGAGCTGCGCCCGGTCGGGCAGTTCCGCTGGTCCACGCATGTCGAACTGGCGAGTTTGTTCGTGCGGGGAGACGCGGCATGAAGTTCTTCGTCGTGACCATGACTCATCCCGACGGCCCGGGCTGGGGCGAACATGTGATGCCGCATGTCGAGTATCTCAACGGGCTGATCAAGACGGGCAAGCTGCGTGCCTCGGGGCCGTTGGTCGGCGGTGCGCTGCGGGCAGGCCTGCTGCTGTTCACGGTCGAGAGCCGCGCCGAACTCGATGGCCTGATCGCGGCCGATCCGTTCGCGCTTGAAGGCCTGATCGAAGACCTGACCGTGACCGAATGGAACCCGTTGTTCGGGGCTTTTGCGGGTGAAGCTGCGGCTTATTCGGCCTGAATGCCCACCTGGCGAGGGCGGGGATTGGCGGAAGCATAAGGTTGGTTCACGCAGAGACGCGGAGAAGAAAGCAGCGACGCAGAGGGGTTGCGCACTCGGCGAAGCCGATAATGATGCAATCGGAGCGGCATGGCGCGACCTTGAAAGGGTGAGGGAGCCTTCGGCTCGGAGCTACCCCTCTGCGCCTCCCTTTCTTCGCCGCGTCTCTGCGTGAACCCCTTCCTACGCTTCAACCTCGCGCCATTCTCCCGGCTTAAGCCCATTCACCGACCAAGCCCAGATTCCCCAGCGCACCAGCCGCAAGGTCGGAAAGCCCACCGCCGCCGTCATCCGCCGAACCTGGCGGTTCTTGCCCTCGCGCAGGGTCAGTTTGATCCAGCTGTCGGGGATCGTTGCCCGCACCCGGATCGGCGACCCGCGCGGCCATAGCGCGGGCGGGGGGATCGCTTCGGCCTCGGCCGGACGCGTCAGCCCATCCTTGAGCTGCACCCCGCATCGCAACGTCTCCAGCGCCGCAGGATCGGGCATGCCTTCGACCTGCGCCAGGTAAGTCTTGGGCAGCTTGAACTTGGGATCAGCGATTCGCGCCTGCAACTGACCGTCATCGGTCAGCAACAACAGTCCCTCGCTGTCGGTATCGAGCCGCCCGGCGGGGTAAACCCCCGGCACCTTGACGAAGCCCGCCAGCGTCGGCTTGCCCGAACCATCGTCGCTGAACTGGCACAGCACGCCGTAGGGTTTGTTGAACAGGATCAGGCGGGGCATGGGGTATGCCTATAGTGGTGAACCGCCACCGGCAATCGGCATGGATGGCGGGTTTCGGAAATTGAACTGACTTAAGGGAATGGCAGGAAAAGGGTGGCGCCGACACTCCACTCTCAGGCAGCTTAAACGGTCAAGCAGTCGATTTGCGCCCATCAAGCGGACGTTAACTGGCGTTTGAAGTAGTGGAAAGGCAGCCAGCTTGACACGTAAGTCCAGCCAGTCTTCTTCATTTCCGCCATCATAAGCACTGCGCCTACACGCCTACGATATTCCCAGGCATGGTCGGACCGGCGAAAGACCAGAGTCAGCGCCCCAGTCCGAACAAGCTCATGACGCTTTTGCCCCTCTTCGCGAAGCATCCTCATTTCATTGAACGCGGTTGCGCCGAAGCGAATGACCTCCATACTGTCATCGACAATCATCTCATCGTCGCGATCCGGTGCCTTGAAGCGCTGCTGGGCTGCTTGCTTGGTGATGCCGAGCGAATCCCCAATATCAGCCCAACTCAAGCCCGCTCGTCGTGCCGCGTCTACCCATCGATGCAGGCCGAGCCTGCTTTCGTCGGCGACCAGGTGCGCCGCAACTATTGCGTCAGCAAATCCCTCTACTGTCTCCCCGGTGAAGGGAGGCTGTTGATCTGCTGCCCAATCCAGAACAAGGGTGGCCGTCTTATCTCGTAGCTCTTGTTGCTGAGCAATCCGCATCACGCGCCCTCCAATTAAACGTTGACGTACTGTCAATGTATCATTGACGAACAGGGGTCAATAAATTGTTGACGCCGGCCGCATACTTCAAAGGTCGATTGTCTGGTAGCAACGAACTGGTTTGCGAAATTGAATGTCAGACATGTCGTCGATCCGGTCAGGCGGCTATCGAAACATTACGTTCAAAAGCCCACATGCCTATATCATCTGTTGCCACCCTCCCAAACGCAAATGGGGCCGACATCGCTGTCAGCCCCAAGCACACCTGCATTGCGTTCGAATGATTTTGGGCGATCGCCTGTCCCGGGGTTGCTTCCGCTGGCTTTGCCGTCTCCTTGCGGATCGGGCGGCTGCCTGCTCGGCGTGTCCGGTGGCTCGTGAGAGCCGGCTTTCATCACCCGATTACAGTCTCGG
>JANMBA010000213.1:0-4908 GCA_031360105.1 Novosphingobium sp. | reverse complement strand
CCCAGTCCGCTGAGGATCCGGGCCGCGCGTGACGGCGCCGAATGCGCGTCAATCGCGATCAGCCGCTCGTGAATATCACCCAGCCGGTGCGGTTCGTGGCAGTCTTCGCTCTCAGCCATCAGCGCCGCACGTTCAAGATCGGCGGCGAGCACGGTTTCAAACGGGCTGTCATCGCCGCCCGGAGCCTCCTGCGCGATGTAGCCAATCCGGGCCCCGCGCGGCATATCGACCGAGCCGGTGTCCGCCTCGAGCATCCCTGCGATCACCCGCACCAGCGTGGATTTACCCGCGCCGTTGCGCCCAATCAGCCCGATGCTGCCGCGCGGCGGGAGCCGGCTGGTCGCGCCGTCAAGGATGGTCCGGCCGCCAAGCCGCACAGTAATGTCAGAGATATTGAGCATGGGACTGGTCAGGATTCCTTGGCGGGCGCGCCGATATGGGGAGTTCCGCGGTCCTGCGAGAGCAGTTCCTGGCGGTGGCGTTCACGATAGCCGGCGCGCTGTGCCTCGCTGCGGCGATCATGGCAAGCCGGACAGCTCGCGCCCGCTTCATAAAGCGGCGATGCGCGGTCTTGCGAACTGACCGGACGGCGGCAGCCGCGGCACAGTTCATAGCTGCCCGGGGCCAGACCGTGACCGACGCTGACCCGTTCATCGAAGACGAAGCATTCGCCCTGCCATAAACTGTCGGCAGCGGGCACTTGTTCAAGGTATTTGAGGATCCCGCCAGCCAGGTGGAACACCTCGTCCACCCCCTCGGCCTTGAGGAAGGCGGTTGATTTTTCGCAGCGGATCCCGCCGGTACAGAACATCGCCACTTTGGGAGTTTGGCCGGACCCAAGCAGGCGGCCGCGGTGCGCGCGGAACCAGCCGGGGAAATCGCTGAACGAGGCGGTCTGCGGATCAGCCGCACCGGCAAAAGTCCCGATCGCGACTTCGTAATCGTTGCGAGTATCGATCACCACTACGGCGGGATCGCTGATCAATGCGTTCCAGTCTGCCGGGGCAACATAATGCCCGGCCCCGGTCAGCGGATCGATCTCGGGCTGGCCCATTGTGACGATCTCACGCTTCACCCGCACTTTGAGGCGGTGGAACGGCATTGCTGCCGCTGCCGACAGTTTAACCTCCAGCGCGGCGCAATCGGGTAGGGTGCGCATATGATCGAGCACCGCTGCAATGCCGGGCGCGCTGCCCGCAATCGTGCCGTTCAGCCCTTCGCGCGCCAGCAGCAGCGTGCCTTTGATGCCGTGCGCCGCGCACAGCTCGGCCAGCGGCGCACGCAGCGCGGCGGGATCGGCAAGCCGCGCAAAGCGGTATAGCGCGGCCACCGTGATAGCGGGCGTGATAGAGGGCACGATTGGGCGAATCGGATCGGGCATCGCGCGCTCAATTAGCGCGGCGGGCGCGAATCGTGAACTGGACTGTGACGGGGTCGGGAATCTGGTCGGTCGCGGTCCATTCATCGCTGCCCACCCCAAAGGCGAGGCGGGAAAGCGTGGTGCTGCCTTGCGCGTCAGCGGTGTCGCCCACCACTTTCAGATTGAACACCAGCCGGACCGGGCGGCTGACTCCGTGTAACGACAGCGTGCCGCTCGCCGCATAGCGTCCGGGGGCGAGCGCTTTGAATCCGCTGGCGGTGAAGCGGGCCTGCGCAAAGCGGGCGACATCGAAAAAGCTGGGCCCGCGCAGATTTTCATCGCGGCTGGGGTCGCGGGTGTCCGCTGAGGCGAGGCTGATCGTGGCGGCGAAGCTGGCGCGGGGCAGATCATCGGGGCAAAATTTGATCCGCGCTGACCATTTGCGGAAAGTGCCGGTGACCGGCTCGACGCTGTATTGCGCGGTGAAGCCGAGGCGGCTGCCCGGCTGGACCATCCAGTCGCAGCTGAGCGCGACTGCGGCATCGGCGGTCGCCGAAGCCAAGGGGGAGGGTAAATCCGTTGGCGCTATTTCGCTGGCAGATTCGGCCGGTTCAACCGCCAGCGGGGCAGCAGCGAGCGGCGCAGGCGCGCGGACCCACAAGTCGGGGATGGGGCCCGCCAGCCCCAATGCTGCCGTCATGGCCAGCAGCGTCAGTCCGCTGACCAAACCAAGCACAGGGGCCAGCGCGGCCGGGAACATCCGCGCAGGCACGGCATCGCGCTGGCGCAAGTGATAGACCACCGCCGCCACATGCAGCGCAATCAATGCAGGCAGCGACCAGGCGAGCACGGTATGGGCCAGTCCAGCCGGTTGATTGAACCCGGCGGGCAGCGGCAAGTTTGGCCACGTGACCAGCCCGAACAGCACCGTCGGCAGCTTCAGTTTGGCGGTTGAGACAATGATCCACCCGCTGAGCGGAGCCAGCAGCATCACGCCGTAAAACGCCCAATGCGTCAGCCGCCCAGCCAACTTTTGCAGACCGTCACCCACCTCCACCGGACGTGGGACTGCCAGCCGCAAAGCCAATCGCGCCAGGCTGAGCAGCAGGATCGTGATCCCGATCGACTTGTGGAACTGATAAGCGGTGAACTTCTGCGAGCCCGCCACCTCGTCCAGCCGCAGCCCCAGCGCGAACTGAAACACAAGCAGGGCCGCGAGCAGCCAGTGGAGCGCCATCGCCGCGCCGTGATAGCGGGCAGGCGGGGCAGATTGGGCGGGGTTTGCGGTCATCGCGGCATGCTAGCCGCGCCCGTAAACGATTGCCAAAGTTAATTGATCGGTTAAACCCGCAGCGCACAACAGAATCGAGTAGAGGCGAGACTATGGCGATCAAGACGCGGATCACGGAAATGCTGGGGATCGAGCATCCGATTGTCCAGGGCGGGATGCAATGGGTTGGCCTTGCGGAGATGGCCAGCGCAGTTTCCAACGCTGGCGGTCTGGGCATTCTGACCGGACTGACCCAGCCCAATGCAGGGGCGCTGTCCGCAGAAATCGAGCGGTGCCGCAGCATGACTGACAAGCCGTTCGGGGTGAACCTGACCGTCTTCCCGACGATCAATCCGCCCGATTACAAGGCCTATGCCCAGGCGATTATCGATTCTGGCATCAAGATTGTCGAAACCGCCGGAACGCCTGCGGTTCGCGAATTGTGGGCGATGATGAAGCCGCATGGTATCCTGATCCTGCATAAATGCACTGCCGTGCGCCACGCGCTGTCGTCCGAGCGGGCCGGAGTCGATATCATTTCAATCGACGGGTTTGAATGCGCCGGGCACCCCGGTGAGGACGATATTCCGGGGCTGATCCTGATCCCGGCGGCGGCCGATCAAGTCAAGATACCGCTGCTGGCTTCGGGCGGGTTCGGCGATGGACGCGGGCTGGCCGCAGCGCTGGCCCTGGGCGCGGACGGGATCAACATGGGCACGCGCTTCACCGCCACGGTCGAAGCGCCGATCCATCAGGCGTTCAAGGAGCAAATGGTTGCCACTGACGAGCGCGGCACCGATCTGATTTTTCGCACGTTCCGCAACACCGCCCGGGTCGCCCGCAACGAAGTGTCGCAGGCAGTGGTGGAGGCTGAGCGCGAGGGCAAAGACTTCGCCGCAGTCGCCGATCTGGTCAAAGGCGTGCGCGGGCGCGAAGGTTTGCAAACGGGTGATACCAATCACGGGATCTGGAGCGCGGGCATGATCCAGGGTCTGATCCACGATATCCCGACCTGCCACGAGCTCGTCACGCGGATCGTTGCAGACGCCGAAACCATTATTCGCCAGCGCCTGTCGGGCATGCTGGTTTAAACTTTCCAAGGAGAATTCTTATGGCCGAAGCATATATCATCGATGCCGTCCGCACCCCGCGCGGGGTCGGCAAGCCGGGCAAGGGCGCGCTGTCGCACCTCCACCCGCAGCACCTCGCCGCGACCGTGCTGGGTGCGATCAAGGAGCGCAATCACCTCGACACTAAGACTGTCGATGACATCATCTGGTCAACCAGCTCGCAGAACGGCAAGCAGGGCGGCGATCTGGGCCGGATGGCGGCTTTGTCGGCGGGCTACGATGTCTCGGCCAGCGGCACCACGCTGGACCGGTTCTGCGGCGGCGGGATCACTTCGGTCAATCTGGCGGCGGCTTCGGTCATGTCGGGCATGGAAGATTGCGTGATCGCGGGCGGCACCGAAATGATGAGCTACACCACCGCTTACGGCGCGGAACAGGCCAACGCCGGGATCGCTCCGCGCTTGATGGGCTCGGGCCACGAAGCGCTCGACGCGCTGCACCCGCAAAGCCACCAGGGCGTATGCGGTGATGCCATTGCGACGATTGAAGGGATCAGCCGCGAGGCGCTCGATGCGCTGGCGCTGACCAGCCAGCAGCGCGCCGACGTGGCGATCAAGGAAGGCCGTTTCACTAAATCGGTGGTGCCGGTGCTGAACGAAGACGGCTCGGTTGCGCTGGACCGCGAGGAATTCCCGCGCCCCGAAACCACTGCCGAAGGGCTCGCCAGTCTGAAGCCCGCTTTCACCCAGATCGCCGATTTTGAGCTGGGCGGGACGACCTTTCGCAAGCAGATCAACCGCCGCTATCCCGATGTGGAAATCCAGCATTTCCACCATGCCGGCAACAGCTCGGGGGTGGTCGATGGCGCGGCAGCGATCCTGATTACATCGAAAGATTACGCTGACGAACATAAGCTCAAGCCGCGCGCGCGGATCGTCGCTTATGCCAATCAAGGCGATGACCCCACGCTGATGCTCAACGCCCCGGTCCCGGCGGCGAAGAAAGTGCTTCAGAAGGCCGGATTGACCAAGGGCGACATTGACGTCTGGGAAATCAACGAGGCGTTCGCAGTGGTGGCCGAAAAGTTCATCCGCGATCTCGATCTTGACCGCGCCAAAGTCAACATCAACGGCGGCGCGATGGCGCTGGGTCACCCGATTGGCGCCACCGGTTCGATCCTGATCGGCACCGCGCTTGACGAACTGGAG
>JANMBA010000371.1:0-1641 GCA_031360105.1 Novosphingobium sp. | reverse complement strand
CGCAACGGATTTACGGGCACCGACCCGCGTTGTTGTTGCCGCACAAAGTCGGGCGACTCCTGCATGATCGATCGCGCCACCAGCACGCTGCCAGCCAGCCCAGCGCCGAACAGGAACGGGATGCGCCAGCCCCATGAAACGAGCGCAGCATCGCTCATTGAACTGACGGTCAAGGCGGCCACGCCGACCGCCAGCAGCGCGCCGATCTCACTGGCAGCAGCGGCCAGCGAAGTAATCAGGCCGCGCCGGTTCGGCGGCGCGCCCTCCAGCAGGTAGGCGACCACGCCGGTATATTCCCCGCCGACCGAAAAGCCCATCGCACAGCGGATCAGCAACAGCAGAACTCCCGCGATGGGGCCAATCTGAGCCGCTGTCGGCAAGAGCGCGGTGGCCAGCATTGCGGCCGTCATCAAGGCCATGGAAAACAGCATCGTCGGGCGCCGGCCGTGCCGATCACCGATGTACCCAAACACCAGCGCTCCGATTGGCCGCATCAGGTAAGCCAGGGCAAAGCCAGCCAGCGTGACCAGGATCGATGCCTTGCCGCCATCGAAAAAGACCCGCGATAGAACCGTGACCAGATACAGATAGAGCGTGAAATCATACCATTCGACGACGGTCGAAAAGGCTGCGATCACCATCGAACTGCGCGAGATCGTCTGCGGTGCGGTCATAGTCTCAATTGTTTCCGCGTTTCGAGGAAGACGGACCACTCAATCGGATCAGCACGCTTACCTCGCGTGTTCCGCAATCGCATCGGCGATCTGCTCGACCAGTTCGAGCGGCAGATCGTGGCCCATGCCGTCGATCTCAAGCAGCTTGGCGTCTTTGATCGCCGCTGCGGTATCGCGGCCGCCTTCGACCGGGACCAGCGGATCGGCCGCGCCGTGGATCACCAGCGTCGGGGTGGTCACCTTGGCTAGCCGTTTGCGTCGGTCACCATCATCGACAATTGCCGAAATCTGCCGCGCTGCGCCTTGTGGATAGAAGCTGCGGGTGAAATCGCGCTCGATCCGTTCCTTCAGTCGCGCTTCGTCCGCCGGGTAACCGGGTGAACCGATGGCGCGCGACACGTTGAGGCCGATCGGCATGAGTTGCTCCAGCGTGGCACCTGCCGGGGCGCGGTTCAGCAGTGCCTTCATCGCCTCGGGCTTGGCCGGAGGGACTTTGCGGTTGCCGGTGGTGGACATGATCGAGGTCATGGTCAGCAGTTTGTCGGCGTGATGTACGGCCAGAAGCTGGACAATCATTCCGCCCATCGATGCGCCGACCACGTGGGCTTTGGCGATCCCCAGGGCGTCCAGCAGCCCGGCGGCATCATCGGCCATGTCGGTCAGCCGGTAAGGGATCCGCGCGCGCAGGCCCACCATCCGCATCAGCGCGACGCGTTTGAAATTCGGAATGCCATGCTCGCCGAACTTCTGGCTGAGGCCAATGTCGCGGTTGTCATAGCGGATCACGTAATAGCCGCGCGCCACCAGCGCCTCGACCAGTTCCATCGGCCACAGCGTCAGCTGCGCGCCCAGCCCCATCACCAGCAGCAGCGGCGGATTGGCCTTGTCGCCATAGGCTTCGTATTCGATGCTGATCCCGTTGGCAGTGATCTGCGGCATTCTGGCTCCCCCGATTATGGTTTCGGGG
>JANMBA010000162.1:0-1500 GCA_031360105.1 Novosphingobium sp. | reverse complement strand
CCCGGCGTTCGCGTGGCCGGTATCAGGCAAAGTGCGGCGCGGCTTTGTCGCCGCTGGCGGCGCTCTGCCGCCGCACGACGGGATCGATGTGCTGGCCGATGAAGGGGCTGCGGTGCGCGCGTCGTCGGCGGGCGAAGTGATTTTTGCGGGGCCCGGGCCGGAGGAATATGGGCTGACCGTGATCGTCTATCATTCGGGGCGCTGGACCTCGACTTACAGCTACCTGAGCAAAATCACCGTCAAAGTCGGTGACAAGGTCAAATCGGGTGAGCGGATCGGGCTGGTCGGCCAGACCGGCCTGGCGAGCGCGCCGCAGTTGCACTTTGAGATCAGGCGCAACAAGCTGGCGCTCGATCCGGCGCGCTACCTGAAGCCCATCACCCAGAAAACCACGCCCATCGCCAGATAAGCGAGCAGGAACGCCGCGCTGTCCCGCCAGGTCTGGCGCGCGTTGATGCCGCTGCGGGACTGCACAATCCACAGCGCCGGGATCACGATCGCCAGTGCCAGTCCGGCCGACTGCATTGCATAAAGCTGCGGTTTGGCCGCGAGCTTGTCAGCCCCGATCCGGGCGAGCGCGTGGCCGAGCATGGCGGCGGGGATGATCTGGAGCAGATAGACCCAGTTCCCGCGCGCGCCTTTCGGCCGGAAAAACCACAGCACTGCCACCGCGAAGACCGCAGCGACGATAACCGCAAGCCAGTTGATCGGTCCCATTCAGTTTACGCCAACGCGCCCAAGTTGACGCCAAGCACCGTAATCCAGTTTATTTCCCACATCTTCCCGTTCCCTCAAGAACCAGCGGCCTGACCCTAATGAGCCATAGTCGGCACAAGATGGCAACAGCCATTCGACCGGCGTCAATGCAGGAACAGCGGCCAGCAAAGCTCGATCTTGTGCCCGATCGGCGCAGCGAGCCAATCTTCGCTGAAATGGACAATTCCCGAGCGAATTCGCACCACCGCCCCATCTGGCACAGCGGGCATGGGAACATGCGAATAGGCGCAGGCGGTGCGGCCAAGGTCGAGCAGCGCGTCCTCGTCGCCTGAACTTCCGCTCCACAGGTCTGCCTCGAACACTTCGACCAGCCGCTCGGCTTGAAGCAGTTCGACGATGCTCGCGCCGGGCATTCCCGCGGGCTTGGCGCTGGCGTGGCCTGCCGTCTTGGCGATCTCGAGCAATTCCTCGGGATGCAGTCCGCTGCCAACCATTCCCCAGAACCCCTGGCTCAGCCCCAGTCCGGCTTCGACGAACAAATGCACTGCATCGTGCGGCACCGGGCCTTTGTGGGGAAACTGCGTGTCCGCCCGGCTGCCGTCATCGCGCACAATCGCAATCCAGTCCTCGCGCTGGCCCTTGGTGAAGGTGATTTGCATGAGCGCTTTCTAGCCGCAGGTGACGCGGCCGGCAAATGCGCCTATGCGCCGCGCCGATGACCTTAGAAATCTCCCGCCCGCAAATTCCCGAACTGCGTTCGATCCCCGATGCCAAGCGCGTCGG
>JANMBA010000160.1:0-2427 GCA_031360105.1 Novosphingobium sp. | reverse complement strand
AGCATGAACCTGCGGGTCGATGAAACCGGCGCGGCGGTACGGCAAGGTGCGCAGACCGAGATCGGCGGCAATGATCGGTACGTCGCGCTGTGCCGCAAGCATTTCGCCGAGGCGCTGGGGTGGTGGGAATGAAGCCCGATCCGCTCGGTCTGTCAGCTGTGCTGGAGGAAGGCACGCTCCGGCTCGAACCGCTGGAGGAGCGCCACCGCGAAAGCCTGCGCGCGGCCTGCGCCGAGGATGAGGCGATCTGGCAGATGTATGGCCTTTCCTATGATGCCGCACATTTTGACGAGAACTTTGCTGGACTGCTGGCCAACGAAGCGCGCTTGCCATTGGCGATTCTGGTCAGCGCCGAACTGGCCGGGATGACCGCGTGGATCACGCCTGACGCCAAAAACCTGTCAGCCGAAATTGGCAATACCTACATTCGGCCCAAGTTTCGCGGCGGCGGCGTCAACGGCCCGCTCAAACGGCTGATGTTGCGCCATGGGTTCGCGTGCGGGCTTAAGCGGATGTGCTTTTCAATCGACACCCGCAACAAACGCTCGCAAGCCGCCTGCGCCAAGATCGGGGCAACGCGCGAGGGCGTGCTGCGTAATCACATGATCACCTGGACTGGGTACGAGCGCGACAGCGCGATCTATTCGGTAGTCGAGCGTGACCGGGAGAAGTTGGGACTATGAACGACACTGTGATTCAGGCCGCTGCGCTGATCGTGCCGCTGATCTTTGCGATTGTGTTCCACGAGGTCGCGCACGGGATGATGGCGCGGCGGCTGGGCGATCCCACTGCGCAAGAGCAAGGACGGCTCAGCCTCAACCCGCTGCGCCATGTCGATCCGGTCGGAACGGTGCTGGTCCCAGGCGCGCTCAAGCTGATGGGCTTGCCGGTGTTTGGCTGGGCCAAGCCGGTGCCGGTTAATTTTGCCCGCCTGCGCCATCCACGCAGCGGCATGATGCTGGTCGCGGCGGCCGGACCGGGCAGCAATCTGATCATGGCGGCGCTGTCGGCCTTGCTGCTGGGGCTGATGATCCGGCCCTATGCCGGGCTGCAGGAGCCATCGGGGCTGATGGGGTTCGTCATCCTCAACCTGCTCAATTTCATTCAACTGAACGTGTTCCTGGCCTTGTTCAATCTCCTGCCGATCCCGCCGTTCGATGGCTCGCACATTCTGGAAGGAATGCTGCCCGATGGTGCCGCGCGGCGTTATGCTGCCCTGCGCAAATATGGGTTTCTGATGGTAATTGTGTTGATCGTAATTTTGCCGCAACTCATCTCGGGCTTCGATCCGGTAGGCTTCCTGATCGGCCGCCCCGTCAGTTGGTTGATCGAGCAATATTTGTCCCTGGCGGCGAGCGTCGCAGGGCGCTGAGCCGTTGCCGCACGGCTGGATCATCCTCGACAAGCCGCTGGGGCTGGGCAGCACGCAAGCGGTGGCGGCGGTCAAGCGTAACTTGCGTGAGGCGGGGCTGGGCAAGGTCAAGGTTGGCCACGGCGGCACGCTCGATCCGCTCGCCACCGGCGTGCTGCCGATTGCCTTGGGCGAGGCAACCAAGCTGGCTGGACGGATGCTCGATGCCAGCAAGGTCTATGCGTTCACCGTGACGTTTGGGGCTGAGACCGATACGCTGGACCTTGAAGGTAAGGTGATTGCGGAAAGCGATGTGCGGCCGAGTTTGGCCGAGGTCGAGGCAGTGTTGCCGCGCTTTACCGGACCGATTGAACAGGTCCCGCCGGCTTACTCGGCGCTCAAGGTCGGCGGCGAGCGGGCCTACGATTTGGCGCGGGCTGGGGCGGTGGTGGAATTGGCGGCGCGGGCGGTGACCATCGGTTCCCTTTCTCTTCGTCATCCTGAACTTGTTTCAGGACCCATCGCGCCGACGGAGACGACAGGTGGTGGGGAGAAATGGGCCCTGAAACAAGTTCAGGGTGACGGGTTTGGTTTGTTGGGAACGGTGACGCTGGAAGCCCACGTCTCCAAAGGCACTTACATCCGCAGCCTCGCGCGCGATATTGCCCTGGCGCTGGGCACGCGCGGCCATGTCACGATGCTCCGCCGCTTGGCTGCGGGGCCGTTCACCGTAAATCACGCGATTTCGCTGGACAAATTGAACGCGGTGGGTAAGGGCGCGGCGCTTGAGAACGTACTCTTGCCGCTGGAGGCAGGGCTGGTCGACATCCCGGCTCTTGATCTCGGTCCGCAGCAGGCAGGCATGGTCCGACAGGGCCGAGTTCTAAGCGGACTGACCCACGACGATGGGCTTTACTGGGCGCGAACGGGACTGGTTCCCCTCGCACTTATCGAGCTTTCGGGCGGAGACGCCCGGGTCGTCAGGGGTTTCAACCTTCCCGATGTCGCGGAGTAAATGACATGTCGGTATCTGCCGAAAAGAAAGCTGAAATCATCACCGATAACGCCCGCGGGCA
>JANMBA010000099.1:0-1940 GCA_031360105.1 Novosphingobium sp. | reverse complement strand
TCTGGACAGCGTGGCGCTGGTGCTGGGCGAGGCGGGCGCGCCGCCTGAGCTTTCGATCCTGCTGCCCGAAGATGCGCGGGTGCCGTGGGGCGGGCACGCCGCCGCCTGGGCGGTGCCGCAGCTGATCGCGGCCATCGCCGCCAATCGCACCACGCTGGTGTTCTGCAACACGCGGTTTCTGGCCGAATTCATCTTTCAAAAGCTGTGGGAGGCCAATGCCGATCACCTGCCGATCGGCATCCACCACGGCTCGCTGTCGAAGGAAGCGCGGCGCAAGGTTGAAGGGGCGATGGCCCGCGGCGAGTTGCGGGCGCTGGTCGCCACCGCCAGCCTCGATCTGGGGGTCGATTGGGGCGATATCGACCTGGTGGTGCAGATGGGCGCGCCCAAGGGCTCGTCGCGGCTGCTCCAGCGGATCGGTCGCGCCAATCACCGGCTTGATACTCCCAGCCGGGCGCTGCTGGTGCCGGGCAACCGGTTTGAATTTCTTGAGGCGATGGCGGCCGAGCAGGCTATCGCCGAGGGCCAGCGCGACGGCGAGGCGTTTCGCGCGGGCGGACTCGATGTGCTGGCGCAGCACGTGATGGCCTGTGCCTGCGCGGGGCCGTTCAGCGCCGCCGCGCTGCTGGCCGAAGTGCGCAGTTCGCTCACGTATGCCTGGCTCGATGACGCGCAGTGGGACCGGGTGCTGCAATTTGTCGCCACTGGCGGCTACGCGCTCAAGGCCTATGACCGGTTTCAGCGGATAACGCTGGGCAAGGATGGGCTGTGGCGGCTGACCCATCCCCAGCAGGCCGCGCGGTTCCGGCTGAATGCGGGGATTATTATCGACAGCGAAATGATCGAGGTGGTGTTTCGGCGCGGGCGTTCATTGGGCCGGGTCGAGGAAAGCTTTGCGGCGAGCTTGCGCCCCGGCGACACGATCCGCTTCGCCGGGCTCGATCTGGAGGTCGAGTCGATGCGCGAGACTTCGCTGGTCGTGCGCGCGGCGAAGCGGAACGGCCAGATCCCCAGCTATATGGGGCAGCGCCTGGCCATGACTACGCATCTGTCAGGCCGGGTGCAGGCGCTGCTGGCTGACCGCGCAGGTTGGGCGCGGTTTCCCGATGACGTGCGCGAATGGCTGGAGGTGCAGGACTGGCGCTCTGAACTGCCCGCGCCGGGTAAACTGCTGGTTGAGAGCTTTCCGCATGGCGGGCGGCACTACACGGTGTTTTATACCTTTGAAGGCTGGCCGGCCAATCAGTCGCTGGGGATGTTGCTGACCCGCCGGATGGAGCAGCGCGGGCTGTTGCCGCTGGGGTTTGTGGCCAATGATTATGCGCTGGCGGTCTGGGGCCTGCGCGCAGTGGCTGATCCCGGCGGGCTGTTGTCCGCAGAGATTCTGGGCGATGAATTCGAGGCCTGGGTGCAGGATAGCTACTTGCTGCGCCGGGCCTTCCGCGAAGTTGCGGTGATTTCTGGCTTGGTTGAACGCCAGCAGCCCGGCAACCGCAAGACCGGGCGGCAAGTCACGTTCTCGACCGACCTGATTTACGACGTGCTGCGCAAGTATGAGCCTGATCATGTGCTGATCGAGGCGGCCTGGGCCGATGCCCGCGCCGGGATGACCGACATTGGGCGCTTGGCCGATCTGCTTGAGCGTGCCGCCAGTCAGTTGCGTCATGTCCGATTGGACCGGGTCAGTCCGCTGGCGGTGCCGGTGCTGGTCATGATCGGGCGCGAATCGGTGCCGCAAGGCATGGCCGACGATGAACTGCTGCTCGAGGCCGAAGGACTGGCCGGGGCAGCAATGCGAATTGATCCGGCGGAGAATTAGGGGATTGGCACGCCGAACCCAAAACCTGAGACGGCTCCCCTCCCATGTTGGGACGGGGCTGGGGTTGGGGGTGGGGGTCCAACGCTGGCGTGGAGCCCCCATCCCAACCCTTCCCCGCCGG
>JANMBA010000024.1:0-7198 GCA_031360105.1 Novosphingobium sp. | reverse complement strand
TCAGTGGTCGCGCCGACCAGCGTGACCGTGCCTTTTTCCACGAATGGCAGGAATCCGTCCTGCTGGGCGCGGTTGAAGCGGTGAATCTCGTCCACAAACAACAGCGTGCGTTGCCCCGCTTTGGCCATCGTCTCAGCCTCGGCAAAGGCTTTCTTTAGGTCGGCCACGCCCGAGAACACCGCGCTGATCGCGGCAAAGCGCATGCCGACCGCTTTGGCGAGCAACCGCGCGATGCTGGTCTTGCCGGTGCCCGGCGGCCCCCACAAGATCATGCTGGACAGGCGGCCTGCGGCGACCATCCGCCCGATCGCGCCTGCGGGGCCGGTCAGATGCTCCTGCCCGATAACTTCATCCAGCGCGCGCGGGCGCAGACGGTCTGCGAGCGGCGCATCGGCGCGTGGTGCATCGTCGGGGACACCAGGAACATCAGCAGCAAACAAGTCGGCCATTTTGCTCAGATAGGCGCTCGCAAAAATATTTGCACCAATGGGCTTGCACGATCCATTACAAGATATATCTTAGAGCAATCATGAAAGGAATTAGAAACATGAGAATGCATGGATGTGGCCCCCGGGGCCGCGCTGCTGGCCCGATGGCCACGATGATAATGACTGGGTTTGGCGGCTGGGGCCGTCATTGGGGCTCCGACTGGGGCGATGCTTTTGCTGGTGGCGGACGCGGTTCGCGCGGTGGTCCAGGTCGGGGTGGTCCAGGTCGGGGTGGTCCGGGCGGACGCGGGCGGATGTTCGGTTCGGGTGAGCTCAGGCTCGCGTTGCTGGGCCTGATCGCTGAAGCGCCGCGCCACGGTTACGAGCTGATCAAGGGCATCGAGGAACTCTCGGGCGGCAACTACGCGCCCAGCCCCGGGGTGGTTTATCCCACGCTCAGCTTGCTCGCCGACGAAGGCGTGATCGAAGATCAGGCCGGTGAAGGCACACGCAAGTCATTCGCCGCAACCGATGCTGGGCGCAGTGAACTGGCCGAACGCCAAGCCGAGTACGCTGCAATCGTTGCCCGGCTTAAGAGCTTGGCCGAGGAAAGCGAACGGACCAGCGCGCCGCCGTTGAAGCGGGCGATGGGAAACTTGTTCCACGCGGTCAAGAACCGCATGGCAGCGGGCGACTTTGACCGTGAAACTGTGCACGGCATCGCCGCGATCCTCGACGACGCGGCGCAGCGGATCGAACGGCTGTGAGCTGCGCTGCTACGGCCAGCGTGCCGACCGTCAGCGCAAGCAAATACCTCCAGCAGGTGTGCAAGCACTGGGAGCATAATCTGGCGGTGGAATTCGACGCCAGCAAAGGCACAATCGCCTTTCCCAAGGATGCCCGCGGCGCAAGTTGGGCTGGTGCCGGGGTGGTTACGCTTACCGCCGGGCCGGACGCGCTGGGTTGCCGGATCGATGCGAGCGAACCTGGTCAGCGCGACGGCCTCAAAGGCGCGCTGGCCCGCCACGTCGATCGGTTCGCGTTCCGCGAGACGCTGGTGGGGGTCTGGCACGACGTCTAACCCAGGCTGCGATCCGGCCGAGCCAGCGCGGGTTTGGTCCCGCGCCGGTTCTGTGTTAATTTCCACGCCAGTGTTAAAAAGACACTAAGGTAGTGGGACATGAACAGCACAGACAGCGTCAGCAAAGTACCCATCAGTTTTTGGGTGATAGCAGGCCTGGGCGTGCTCTGGAACGGGTTTGCAGTCGTGGCCTTTTGGCTAACGGCAACACACGATCAGCTGACCATGGCCCAGACCCCGCCTGAAATGGCTCTAGCGCTGACGCAAACTCCAACCTGGGCAATCGCCGCTTGGGGCTTGGCGGTAGTGGCGGCACTGGTCGGTTCGCTGCTGTTGGTATTTCGGCGCAAGCTTGCCGTTCCGGCCTTCGTCGTTTCGCTCGCCGGGCTGGTGGTGCTGACAATTTACCAGTTCGCCTCGAATATGCCGATGAGCCTGCTGCAAGTCGTGATGATCTGGTTCGTTGCGCTGTTTCTGCTGCGCTTCAGCAACAGCGAAGCGAGCAAGGGCCTGTTGCGCTAAGCGCGGTCCGCTGTGGCCAACCGGGGTCCGGCCAGCCGGATATAGGTATCTGCCACCGTCTGATTGATCTGGTCCCAGCTAAACGCGCGGCTGTGCGCCTCGCCAGCTTGACCATGGCGGGCCAATAACTGCCGATCGAGCGCATAGGCGCGCAAGGCATCGGCGTAGTCAGCCACTGCGTCCGCGCCCGGCGCGATCAACCGGCCCGACCGGCCATCGTCGATCAGGTTTTCGCTCCCGGTGGCCGCCGCTGCCACCACCGGCACCGCGCAGGCCATCGCCTCGAGCGACACATTGCCGAACGCTTCGGTCTCCGAGGGGAAGAACATCGTATCCATCGAGGCAACCGCGCGGCCGAGATCAGCTCCGTCGAGAAACCCGGTAAACACCGCTGTCGGCAGCCGCGCGGCGAACCAATCGCGCGCGGGACCTTCGCCGACGATCAGCACGCGGTGCGGCACGCCGCTGGCCTGCACCCGGTCGATCGCATCGCAAAACACGTCGAGGCCTTTTTCCATCACCAGGCGGCTGAGAAAGCCGATCACGAATTCGCCATCGCCGATCCCCAGCCCGCGCCGCCAGTCCAGATCGCGGCGCTGCGGGTTGAAGATCGTCCGATCAACCCCGCGCGACCAGATGCTGATGTCGCGGTTCATGCGCTGCTCGTGCAGCAACTGCGTCATCGACACGCTGGGGGCAATCAAGGCATCGCAGCGCCGATAGAACCGCCGCAAGATCGCGACAATCAGCGGTTCGGTCCAGCCCAGATGGTAATAGCGCATGTAGGTTTCAAACCGGGTGTGGACCGATGCCACCACCGGAATGCCGCGTTTGCGCGCCCAGGTAACCGCGCGGTGGCCGCTCATATCGGGGGCGGAGACATGCAGCACATTGGGCCTGAACTCCGCCAGATCGCGCTTGATCCGGGCGTTGACCCCCGATGACAGCCGGTATTCACTGCGGATCGGGATCGGCACCGAGGGCAACGAGACCAGATCGCCAGTGGGTTCGAGTTCCGGGTCATCGACGGTGGGCGAATAGATCCGCACTTGCGCGCCCTGGCTGAGTAGGTAGCCCACCAGCCGGTTCAGCGCCTTGTTCGCGCCGTCAACGGTGATGTTATAGTTGCCGGAAAACAGGGCAATGCGCAGATCGCTGGTGTGCATCGCGGTGACCTAGCCGGGAACGCGCCGTGGGGATAGCCGCCCCGGCTCAAGCCGCCTTCTTGCGTCCGGCCTTTTTGCGCTCGTTCGGATCGAGCAGCGCCTTGCGCAGCCGGATCGATTGCGGGGTAACCTCGACCATTTCATCATCGTCGATATAGGCGATGGCTTGTTCCAGCGTCATGATCCGCGGCGGGGTCAGCCGGATTGCGTCGTCCTTGCCAGTTGAGCGGAAGTTGGTCAGCTGCTTCGATTTCATCGGGTTGACTTCAAGGTCAGCGTCTTTGGCATTTTCGCCAATGATCATGCCCTCATAAATCTTGTCCTGCGGGCGCACGAACAGCACGCCGCGCTCTTCGAGCATGTTAAGCGCATAGCCCACTGCTTCGCCGGCGCAGTTCGAGATCAACACGCCCACCGGGCGGCCCTCGATCACGCCCTTGTAAGGGCCATACTTTTCAAACAACCGGTTCATGATTCCGGTGCCGCGCGTGTCCGACAGGAATTCGCCGTGGTAGCCGATCAGGCCCCGGCTGGGGGCGGAGAAGGTGATCCGGGTCTTGCCGCCACCCGATGGGCGCATGTCGGTCATCTCGCCTTTGCGGATCGCCATTTTCTCGACCACGACACCGGCATATTCGTCATCGACGTCGATCACGGTGGTTTCATACGGCTCGGTCCGCTTGCCGTTTTCGTCCTCGGCATACAGCACGCGCGGGCGGCTGATGCCAAGCTCAAAGCCTTCGCGGCGCATCGTCTCGATCAGCACGCCGAGCTGAAGCTCACCGCGCCCGGCAACCTCGAAGCTGTCCCGGTCGGCCGATTCGGTCACTCGGATTGCGACGTTGCTCTCGGCTTCGCGTTCGAGCCGGTCACGGATCATCCGGCTAGTGACCTTGGTGCCCTCGCGCCCGGCCATCGGCGAATCGTTCACCGCAAAACGCATCGACAGCGTCGGCGGATCGATTGGCTGGGCGTGCAGCGGTTCGGTAACCGAAGGGTCGCAAATGGTGTTGGAGACAGTCGCTTCGGTCAGCCCGGCGATCGAAATGATGTCGCCAGCGCGGGCTTCCTCCACCGGGACACGATCGAGCCCGCGAAATGCCATCAACTTGGAGGCGCGCCCAGTCTCGATGATGTTGCCATCGTTGTCGAGCGCATGGATCGGCGAATTGACCTTGATCGTGCCCGACTGGACCTTGCCGGTGAGGATCCGGCCGAGGAAATTGTCGCGATCAAGCAGCGTGACGAGGAATTTGAAAGGCCCGTCAACGTCGGCGGCCGGGGCCGGGACATGGCTGACGATCTTTTCGAACAGCGGGGTGAGCGTGCCTTCGCGCGCTTCCTGATCTTCGCTGGCATAGCCATTGCGGCCCGAGGCGTAGAGCACCGGGAAATCGCACTGCTCGTCCGTCGCGTCGAGGCTGACGAACAGGTCGAACACTTCGTCGAGCACTTCCTGCGCGCGGCCGTCCTGGCGGTCGATCTTGTTCACGACGACAATCGGCTTGAGCCCCAGCGCGAGCGCCTTGCCGGTGACAAATTTGGTTTGCGGCATCGCGCCTTCGGATGAATCGACCAGCAGAATCACCCCATCGACCATCGACAGAATGCGCTCCACCTCGCCGCCGAAATCGGCGTGGCCCGGGGTATCGACGATGTTGATATGCGTGATAGTGCCATCCGCGCCCGGCCATTCGACCGAGGTGCACTTGGCCAGAATGGTAATCCCGCGCTCTTTTTCGAGGTCGTTCGAATCCATCGCCCGCTCTTCCACGCGCTGATTATCGCGGAAGGTGCCGGACTGGCGGAACAGCTGATCAACCAGCGTGGTTTTGCCATGATCGACGTGCGCGATAATCGCGATATTGCGCAGGGGTAGCTGGGCGGACATTTAGGTTCTCTCGAGTCAGGGGAGGGACAGCGGCTTGCTGCGCCGCAACATTGGCCGCGCCCCTAGCCTAAGGAGCCGCGTGGGGCAAGCTTCGCCTATAGCTCGCGCAATGCTTGTGCCGGTTTTGCCCGGAGCAGCGGCAGCGATGCGGTCAGCGCGAAGCCGATCACCAGCCCCAGACCAAGGCCGAGCACGCCCAGCACGGTCGGCCAATCGGGCAGCCAATCGAAGGCGAACAGCTTGACCACCACCAGCCAGGCGATCCCGCTGCCCAGCGCCAGCGCCACCCCCGCCAGCAGCGCGGCGAGCAGCGCATATTCGGCCAGCTGGAGCAATAGCAACTGCCGCCGGCTCGCGCCCAGCACGCGCAGGATCACGTTGTCATAAGTCCGTGCCGCCCGCGCCGCCGCAATCGCGCCCAGCAACACGGCAATCCCCGCCAGCACCGCGACCGACGCTGCGGACAGGATCGCGAGACTAACCTGACGCAGCAGATCGCGCGCCTGCGTCAATACTCCGCCCACCTCGATGACTGAGCTCGCAGGGAAGGTGCGGACCAGGCTGCGGAGCAAATCGCCGCGCGGGGTGTCTTGGGGCAGGTTGACCGTGGCCGCCAGATTATGCGGAGCGTCTTCGATCGCGTTGGGGCTGAACACCAGAACGTAATTAAAGCCCATCGAATCCCAGTCGATCCGCCGCAGTGAAGCAATCCGCGCGGTGCGCTCCACCCCAAGCAAGCCGATGGTCAGCTGATCGCCGAGCTTGAGGTTCAGCGCCGCCGCCAGCTTCTCGTCGATCGAAACCAGCGGCTCGCCGGTGTAACCATGCGGCCACCACTTGCCGCTGGTCACCACGTTGCCTTCGGGCACGTCGTCTGAATAAGTCAGCCCGCGCTCACCGCGCAGCGGCCACGCTTCCTCGGGAATGTCCTTGAGATCGGCGACGCGGATCATCGCATTGGCCGGCCCGTAACCCAGAAGTGCTCCGCGCAGCGCCGGGACCAGCCGAACTCTGGCGGCGGGCGCAACCTTGGTGACTGCCGCGATAAATTCGCCGCCGCGCGCCTTGGGCACATCGAGCACGAAGTAATCGGGCGCACGCTGCGGAACGCGCGCGGCGATATTGGCGTCAAGGCTGGTCTGGATCGCGGCGAGCGTCACGAAGGCCGCGAGGCCAAACCCGAGCGCGGTGACCAGCGATCCGGTCTGCGCGCCGGGGCGGTGCAGGTTGGCCAGCGCGATCCGCAGCAGCGGCGCTTTGGGGCGGGGCAACTTGGCGGCGAGCCAGCGGATCAACCAGCCGAGCGCGCCCAGCAGCACCAGCAAAGCCAGCGCGCCGCCCAGAAACCAAGCGGTAATCAGCTTGGCGGTGCTGGTCAGCAGCGCCAGCGCGGCAATCGCGCTCAGCCCCAGCCCAACCGGCAGCACCGCATCGCGCCAGCTTTGTTTGAGCGGCGAGACCCGCGCGCGCAGTAGCGCCATCGCCGGAAAGCGCCGCGCCGATAGCAGCGGCGGCGCGGCAAACACCAGCGCGATCAGCCAGCCATACAGCGCGGCCTTGGCCAGCGCGGCGGGATCCAGCACCAGCCCGGGCGATACTGGCAGCAGATCGCCCAGCGCGGCGGCCAGCAGCGGGGTCACCAGCACGCCCGCAACCAGCCCCAAACCGCTGCCCAGCAGCGCCGCTGCGCCGATCTGCAACAGGTAAATGCGCGCGATGTCACCGCTGGTCGCGCCCAGCACTTTAAGCGTCGCCACGCTGCTGCGGCGGGCTTCCATATACGAAGCAACCCCGCCGCCGATTCCGATTCCGGCAATCGCTAACGCGGCGAGGCCGACCAGCACCAGAAAATCGCCCATCCGGCTGACGAACCGCTCTGCGCCGGGCGAGGCTTTATCGCGGGTGCGCAGTTCGAACCCGGCTGAGGGGAAGCGCGCTTTGAGGCTGTCAGCCACCGCGTGCGGGTCGGTGCCGGGGTTCAGCGCGATGCGGTATTTGCTGCGGTACATCGCGCCGGGCGCGGTCAATCCGGCGCGTGCGGGCATGTCGGCGGACACGATTACCACCGGGCCCAGCGTGAACCCTTCGCCCAGCCGGTCGGGCTCGTCCG
>JANMBA010000013.1:0-3361 GCA_031360105.1 Novosphingobium sp. | reverse complement strand
GGCCGGCCAGCAAGGGGCAAGTCATCCCATGAAGCCGGCGCAAGAGTTCGATCTTCACGCAATCGAGGTCCTTATCATGACCGTCGAACTGGGCGGGATGTCGCAGTGCGCCGCCCATCTGGAGATTACCCAGTCAGCCGTTTCCCAAACCATTGCGCGCCTCGAAGCGAGCATTGGGACGCCATTGTTCGATCGTTCGATGCGGCCTTTGGGATTGACGACGAGCGGTCGCTCGATGTTCGAACGAGGCAAGCATTTGCTCGCCTTGGCCCGCAGCACTTACGATAACGTTCGCGTCGGTGCCGATCTGCCGTTGGCGCGACTGACCGTGGCCATGTCGTTCAGTCTGGCCAACCAGCTGACCGCGGCGATCATGAGTGATCTGGGCGGCCGGGCCGAACGGTGGAACATCCGATCGGGAATTTCGCTCGAGCATCAGGGCGAATTCCTCGCCCGCGATATCGACATGCTGGTTACCGGCAGCTTCAATCTGGAACACCGCGACAATATCGAGCTGCATCCGGTGTTCGAGGAGGGCTTCGTGATTGCGGTCCCGGCGAGCTACCAGAAGCAGCTCCAGATCGATGCGGGCCCGGCCGACTTGCCGTTTATCCGGTTTTCACGGCTGACCGGCATGGGGCAACAGATCGAACGTCAGATTGTGCGGCTCAAGCTCGGCTTGCGCCAAGGCGTGGAAGTTGAATCATCGCATCAGCAGCTAGCGCTGGTTGCAGCTGGACTGGGCTGGACGATAACCTCGCCGGTTTGTCTTTCGGCAGCGCCCGAATTGCTGCGCAAGATCCGGGTTGAACCGATGCCGCGCGGGCGCTTTTCGCGCACCGTGCAAGTTGTCTCGCGAACCGGCGAGCTTGGCGCGCTTCCCCAGCTGGTCGCGCGGGCCTGCAGCCGACAACTTAAAGAGGTGACTTTCCCACCGTTGATCCAGCAGATGCCCTGGCTGAAGGAGCAGATTACATGGCACGCCTGACCGCAATTACCCTGATGACATTCGCTGGCGTGCTAGCTGCTGCGAGCCCCAGCGCACTGCTGCCGCCCAGCGTGCCGGGCATCGATGCGCCGCAACTGGCGCACCTTGGTCCGCACGCGGTGGGGTTTCGCAGCGTTACCCTGATCCACAAGGCCCAGCCTGATCTGCTCAATGTCGATCCCGCCACCGGCCGTGTCAAACTTCACGCTCGCAGACTGACCGTCGATCTGTGGTACCCGGCCAAGGCCCGGCGCGGCGCGGCCCCGATGACGTACACGGGCAGCCTCTATGGCGAACCTCCCAGACCGGCCGCCAAGTTCAGCATTCGCGGCCTGGCTATTCCGGGCGCCGTGCCAGATGGCACAGGCTATCCCCTGGTGATCCTTTCGCATGGCTACAGCAACGCGCCTGCGGTCATGACCTGGCTGACTGAAAACCTGGCCTCGAAGGGTTATGTTGTTGCAGCCATTCATCACGAAGACCCCGACCCCTATGTGGTCTCGGCAGACAAGCGGGCTGCGCCCAACTTCAACCGGCCCGTCGATATTGCCTTCGTTGCGGCCGCGTTGCGCCGCGATCTGGGCACTTTGATCGACCCCGCCGAACTGGCGCTGATCGGGTATTCGCAGGGCGGTTACGGAGTCCTGGCTGCGGGTGGTGCCCGCCTTGATCTCGCTGGGCCGAACATGGACCAGGAGCCCGGAGGGTGGATGAAAAGGCTTGCGTACGGTGTCTCGACCGAGGCCGAGGGCAAGGTTCCAGGGGTCAAGGCGATCGTGGCGATTGCTCCGGCCGGCGGCGCGCCGCGCAGTGCATGGGGGAGTGCAGGCCTGCTTGGCGTCACCGCGCCGATGCTGCTGATCCAGGGCGATGCTGACCTGACAGTCGATTACAAGACTGGAGCGCTTGCCGATTTCGAGAATGCCACGAATTCGAACCGGTATTTGCTGACATTCCGGCAAGCTGGCCACGACATCGGGCTCAGCCCCGCACCTGCGCAAATGCGCGGCAGCTTGTGGGACATAGATTGGTTTCAAGACCCGATCTGGCGGGCCGACCGAGTCAACGCGATCAACCTGCACTTCATAACCGCATTCCTCGCGGTCAACCTCAAGCACGATACCAGCATGGGCAGTTTCCTCGACGTACCTGTTGAAGATGCCAGTGAGGGTGTCTGGAACGCCCCCGACAAAACGCCGTGGAGTGCCTACAGTCCTGGCGGGAACGGCGTCACGCTGTGGAAGGGTTTCCAGCGACGCCATGCGCAGGGGCTCGTGCTGCGCCATGCGGCAGCCGGACGGTAGCAGCTAAGCCAGCGTTTTAGCGGCGACGGTCCAGAAGTGGATCATGTCGTGAGCATAGCTCAGCGGCACAAAGGCCAGACAGGCGTCATCGCTTTCGACGAGCAACCGCACGTTTACGTGATCGATGACTGTCGCCGCGCTGCATCCGGCCACGAAGTCCGTGGACTCCGCATCGAAGACGCCGCCTTCCATCAACAAGCTGCGCCAACCCGCGCCGCTCAACCGGACCCGCACAAGGCCCCCGCCGATCGCGGTCAGACTGCCGTCGAAGCCGAGAATTTCGGCCAAGCCGCAAATCTCGCCTGCGACCAGCCAGACGGTCGGTTCGTAGCGGATCAGTTGCATGGACGGCAGCTGCAATGAAGATCCAGCAGCGGGCAAGATGGCGCCGTATGCCTTGGCAAAACGCTTGGCCACTTCTGACGGATCGCTCCAGATTTCCAGCGCGTGGAGCGGTGCGGCGGGCAGTTCAGTGATCGCCAGATCAGTCACGGTAGCGCTCCCCCGAGATGTCGTAGAAGTGCGGCGCAACAACGCGGACCCGGGCGCTCAGGCCCCGGGTGGGAGAGGTCGCGAGCAATTCCTCGCCGTGGCGAGCAAAGCCGGTGTTCAACTGACCAAGCGCGATCGAACTGCCGTCAAGCACGCGAAGTCCCGATGCGGTAACGTGACCTTCGGCTGACTGGCCTTGAGCCGAAACGAGCATGGCCCCTTCCGGGATCGTCCCCGCCATGGCTTCGAGCCCGACCAGCTGTTTGCGCGTGGGTAGAGTCAGGGCAGGGCGTGTCAGCCCGGCCTCGCCGATATAACCTCCCGCCTTGTTAAGCATCTTGTCGAGCGCCAGTTCGTGCGGGGTCAGCCGCCCGTCGATTTCGCCGCCGACCACCAAATGCCCCTTTTCGATGCGCAGAAATTCCATCGCCTCCATTCCGTAGAGACAGCCGCCCTGGGCCGTCACTGCGGCTTTGCACGCGCTCCATACAGGTTTTGCCTGACCGGACTCGACATAGATTTCAAAAGCCCGCTCGCCGCTGTAACTCGCTGCCAGGACCAGCACCGGAACCCCGGC
>JANMBA010000357.1:0-8530 GCA_031360105.1 Novosphingobium sp. | reverse complement strand
TCCGAACACCCGAACAGCCCCAGGTAGGGCCCGCCAAAGTTAAGCCCGACCCCGATGGCCTGGCCCTCGCCAACCACGATATCCGCGCCCAATTTGCCCGGCGCTTCGATCAGGCCAAGCGCCACCGGCTCGGTTACCACTACAACCAGAAGCGCGCCCTTGGCATGCGCCGCGGCTGCAATCGCCGCCAGATCCGGAATTCGGCCGAGGATATCGGGGTACTGCACCACGACGCAGCTGGTCGTTTCATCGATCGCTGCGATCAGCCCTGCGCAGTCGGTGTCAGCCTCCAGCCTGGGCGCGCGGTAATCGATGCTGTCGCCGGTAAATTTAGCCATCGTCTGCACGGTCGAGACATAATGTGGGTGCAAGCCGCTGCTCAGCACCGCGCGGCTGCGCTTGGTCACGCGGCCCGCCATCGCCACGGCTTCCCAGCACGCGGTCGAGCCATCGTACATCGAGGCATTGGCGATATCGGTGCCTAGCAGCCGCGCGACTTGCGTCTGGAATTCGAACAGCACTTGCAGTGTGCCTTGCGCGATTTCGGGCTGGTAGGGGGTGTACGAGGTGAGAAACTCGCCGCGCTGGATCAGGTGATCAACACTGGCGGGAACGTGGTGGCGATAAGCCCCAGCCCCAAGGAAGAACGGCACCGATCCGGCGCTGACATTCTTCGCCGCCAGCGCCGCCATGTGCCGCTCGACCGCCATCTCGCTGGCGTGGTGCGGCAGGCCCGCGATGGGCGCGGTCAGCCGCGCTGCGGCGGGAACATCGGCGAACAGGTCATCAACGTGGTCCACGCCGATCACGGCCAGCATGTCGGCGCGGTCGGTGGTTGTAAGCGGCAGGTAGCGCATCGGAGTTACAGCCCCGCCACGTATGCATCGTAAGCCGCACGGTCCATCAGCCCGGTCAGCTCGTCCGCATCGGTCAACGCCAGGCGAAACAGCCAGCCGCCGCTTTCGGGCTGGGTGTTGACCAGCTCGGGCTCGGCTTCCAGCGCGGCGTTGCTTTCAGTGACGGTGCCAGAAACCGGCGAATAGACGTCAGACGCCGCTTTGACGCTATCGACCACGCACGGCGAATCGCCCTTTTTCACCGCGCTGCCAGCCTCGGGCAGTTCAACGAAGGTTATGTCGCCGAGCTGGCTTTGGGCATAGTCAGTGATCCCGACCGTGCCAGCGGCGCCGTCGGTGTCGATCCATTCGTGATCTTGAGTGTAATAGAGCGGCATGAAAAGCTCCTCAGCGGTGATAGCGATGGGGGACAAATGGCAAGGCGGTGACCTGGGCGGACAACCGCCTGCCGCGCACCTCGATTTCAAGCGCAGTGCCCGGCGCGGCGTGAGCGGCGGCGACGTAGGCGGCAGCAATCGGGCGCTCGAGGCTAGGTGAGAACCCGCCTGAGGTTAGCACGCCAATCAGCTCGTTTCCTGCAAAAACGTCCGCCCCCTCGCGGGCAGCTTGGCGGCCATCGAGCATTAAGCCAACCCATTTGCGCGGGGGGCCATTGGTCAGCATCGCCAGCACCGCCTCGGCCCCAAGAAAGCCGCCCTCGGCCTTGCGGCGCTTGTTGATTGCGAAATTGAGCCCTGCTTCGACCGGGTTGGTATCAGCACCAAGGTCATGCCCATAAAGCGGCAATCCCGCCTCAAGCCGCAACGAATCGCGCGCACCCAGCCCGATCGGTTTCACCTCAGGCTCACCGCACAGCAGATCGGCGATCCGCACCGCTGCTTCACCCGGGACCGACAATTCAAAGCCATCCTCGCCGGTATAGCCCGAACGGCTGATCGTCACCGCCGCGCCGCCGAGTTCGAACTGGCCGAACCGCATGAAGGTCAATGCGGACAGCGGATATTCGCCGCTGATGTGCCGCTCCAGCGCCGCGAAAGCCTGCGGTCCCTGCAACGCCAGCAGCGCGCGTTCATCGAGATGGTTGAGCGTAATCGCGTCGGGCAGATGTTCACGCAGGTGGGCGATATCGTCCCACTTGGTTGCGCCGTTGACCACCACGTACAGGCTTTCGGGCCAGCGCGAGACCATCAGATCATCGAGCACGCCGCCCTGTTCATCGAGCAACAGCGAATAGCGCTGCATGCCCAGTTTAAGCGTGGACAGATCGATCGGCAGCAGTTCCTCGACCGCTGCATCGACGCCCTCCCCCGACAGTTCAAGCTGGCCCATGTGCGAGACATCGAACAATCCGGCGTGCGCGCGGGTCCACAGATGTTCAGCGATGATGCCCTCATACTGAACCGGCATATGGTAACCCGCAAACTCGACCATCCGGCCGCCGCGCGCGCGGTGCCAGCCATCGAGCGGCAGGGTCAGCACTTCTGGCTCGTCAAAATCTGGAAACTCTTCAGCTTCAGACACAGGATGCGACATTTGGACAGGGCTCCGCACAGGACAAAAAGTCTCGTGCCCCCTCTGTCACGGAAACCTGAGAGCTTTCCCTGGGGTGTTGGTCCCAGGTTACCCCTTCGGCGGCCCCTGCAAAACAGCAGGAACTCTTTCCAGAGCATCACTATTGATCCACGCGGTCCATTGGCCTGAGAGATTCCGGGGCGGTTGCTCCTTCGGCGTCTTCGCTTCGGTTGCCCGAATCGAAGAACTCTCCCGCGCGATCAGCGACCCGGCGGCGATGCCGCGTTGGGGCGATGGAGTCAACGGCGGGTGCGGAAATCCTCCCCTTTTCGGGGGGATTTAAGCCCGGGTGGCCGCGCGCATGATCGCATCGTGTTCGAACACGAACCGCCCGGCCATCTTTTCGCGGGTCAGCCCGACGATTGCCCGCGCCACCACATCAGCTTTAATCGAGCGGTATTTGGCATAGGCCCCGTGCAGCGCCAGATCGACCAGCGGGCTGGCGATCATCCCCAACCGCTCAACCGGGCGCAGCTCTTCGCGCGGGCCGCGCAGCAATCCGGGGCGGATCAGATCGAGCCGCGGCAGCCCGACCTTGCCGAGCTTTTGCTCGACCTCGCCCTTGACCCGCAGGTAAAAGTTCTTCGCCAGCGGATCAGCCCCAACCGATGATATCGCGATCATCTGGCGCATCCCCGCTGCTTTGGCGGCCTTGGCGCAATCCAGCACCAGCAGTTCGTCCACGCTGCGAAACGCCGCCTCGTCTTTACCCGCCTTGCGCCAGGTAGTGCCCAGCGCGCTGACCAGCACATCGGCGTTGGTCGCGGCGATGGCATCGCCCCAGTTCGCAGGATCGGCCAGCAGCACTTCCATCCGCGCGCCCGGCGGCAATTGCAGCTCGCGGCGCGCCACCGCGACAATCCGCAGATCGCTGCGGCCAACCGCCAGCCGGATCAGGCTCATCCCGATCAGGCCCGAGGCGCCGACCAGCGCAATCCGGACCGGCTTAGACATTGCGCAAGTCCTCTGGAGTTTCGCCGTAGATCTTGCGGTGGGCGGCGATCGCAAAGCGGTCAGTCATTCCGGCGATGTAATCGGCGATGTGGCGGCTGCGCGCGGGTTCCGCCGCAGGCACACGCGCCGCCCAGCCCGGTTCCATCAGCGCCGGGTTCTGGGCATAGGCCGCATAAAGCTCAGCCGTTACTGCGCGGGCCCGGCCCGCGGTCAGCAACTGCTGCGGATGATGGTACAGCGCTTCGTACATGAACGCCTTCAAGCGGCGCTCGTGCTGGGCCAGCTGGGGAGAAAAGGCCACGCTGGCCCGGCCAGCGCTGCGCACATCGGCGGCGGCAGCAAAATCCTTCACCCGGACCGAAGTTTCGCCGATAAGGTCGTTGACCATCAATCCGATTTGCCCGCGCACCAGTTCGCGCAAGCGGCGATCCTGCGGGGCATTGGGCCACTTGCGTTCAATTGCGCGCCACTGATCGGCGACAAAATCGAGCGTGAGCAGCTGATCGAGCTGGAGAAAGCCGGCGCGCAGGCCATCATCAATATCGTGATTGTCATAGGCAATATCATCGGCCAGCGCGGCGACTTGCGCCTCCAGACTGGGCCAGGTGGCAAGATCGAGCGGATAGGCCGCGTCGAGCTCGGCCAGCGCCCACGGGACCATGCCCAGCGGGCCGTTATGCTTGGCCAGCCCTTCGAGCACTTCCCAGCTGAGATTAAGGCCATCGTGTTCGCAATAGGGGCTTTCCAGCCGCATCAGCACCCGCAGACAATGCGCGTTGTGATCGAACCCGCCAAATTTGAGCAGCGCGTTGTCCAGCGCTTCCTCGCCCGCATGGCCGAACGGCGGATGGCCGATATCGTGCGCCAAGCATAGCGCCTCGGTCAGATCCTCGTCGATCCCCAGCGCACGCGCGATCACCCGGCCGATCTGGGCGACTTCGAGGCTGTGCGTCAGCCGCACCCGGTAATGATCGCCATCAGGCGCAACAAACACCTGCGTCTTGTGGCGCAGCCGCCGGAACGCGATCGAATGGACGATCCGGTCACGGTCACGCTGCCAGGCTGAACGCGGCCCGCGCGCCAGCGCCGCCTCGAGCGGGAACTCACGGCCGCGCGAATGCGCTGGATTGGAGGCGTAAGGAGCGATCAAAGCCAGAGTCTCCCCCACTGGGGGAGCTGGCTGGCCCGCAGGGTCAGACGGATGAGGCCTACCCCAATCGTGTCAACCATCCGCAGTCCCCCTCCGACCCGCTTGCTGCGGGCCACCACCTCGAAGAGGGAAATTTCTATTGTCATCAACCCATGATCCAATCGGTCGCCGCCTCGGCATGAATGCGGGTGCAATCGTAGATCGGCAGGACATTGGCATCGACATCGACCACCATTTCCAGCTCGGTGCAGCCCAGCACCACGGCTTCGGCGCCGTCCTGTTCCATATTGGTGATGATCGTCTTGAGCTCGCGTTCGGCCTGGCGGCTGGCTTTGCCCAGCAAAAGCTCGTCGTAAATGATCCGGTCAAGCGCTTCGACGAACGCCATCTCGGGCGGGAGCAGCTCGATCCCGCGCGCGATTAGCTTTTGCCGGTAAAAGCTTTCCAGCATCACGTTGCGGGTGCCGATCAGGCCGGCTTTCTTGATCCCGTCGGTTTCCATCCGCGCGGCGACGCATTCGGCGATATGGATCACGGGAACTTTGACTGCCCCGGCCACCTGATCATAGACCTTGTGCATTGAATTGGCACCGATAATGATCGCAGTCGCCCCGGCTTTTTCCAGCCGCTTGGCGCTGTCGGCCAGCACTTTGGCGGCGCGCTGCCATTCCTCGGCGGTCGATAAACGCGAGAGCGTGGTGAAGTCGAGGCTTTCGATCAGCAACGGCGCAGAGCTGCGCATCCCGGCGCGGGCCTGCACCAATTTGTTGATCCGCTCGTAATAGCTGCGGGTCGAAAGCCAGCTCATGCCGCCAATCAGGCCAAGTTTGCGCAAGCGGTGTTCTCCTGATCGGCTGACTTCCGGTCTAGCTGGCGCACTTAGGCGAGGCGGCGCAGCGCGTCTAGCTGCCGGAGCGATCAGCCGGGCGCGGGTGGTGCTCCGTGCGCCGCAAGCCAGCGCGCCAGATCATCGGCGCTGCGCTGCGGCACCTCCTGCATCGGCAGATGACCGGAATCGGGATAGACGATCAGCGTGGAGCCAGGCAGCGCGCGATTGAACCACTTCGCCGATGCCGGGCTGATCAGCGTGTCGTGTGCGCCCCACATAATCAGCACCGGCAGATGCAGCGCCGCGAGTTGCTCAGGCATGAATGTGAACCAACCCACTCCGAACCGATCAAGCGTGGCCTGCCGGTTCCCGGGATAGCGCAGCATTTCCCAGAACCGGTCAACGGTGGCCGGGGTGACCACCGCCTGATTCCAGACCGACTGGCGCAGGCTTTTTTCCACCAGCGCGCGCGGGGTTACCGTCAGCATCAGATTGCGCAGCACCGGGGTGCGGGCGATGGTGAAGCCGATATTGCCCGGCTCTGTGGCCAGCCGCGGCGCGCCGCCCGCGTCAAGCAGAACCAGCGCGGTCAGCTTGTCGCCATGCGCCAAGGCGTAGTGCAACGCATTGGCCCCGCCCATCGAATTGCCCGCAAGCGTAAATTTGCTGACGCCCAGCTTGGCGGTGACCTGCTCCACGGTTTCGGCAAAAGCGCGCGGTGAATAGTCGCCATGCGGCGCAGGACCGGTCAGCCCGTGGCCGATCTGATCGAACCGGATTACCCGGTATTGCTTGGTCAGCAGCGCGGCCCACGCATCCCAAGTGTGCAAATCGTCGTTCGAGCCGTGCAGCAGCACGATCACCGGGGCACTACGCGGGCCTTCGTCGCGCACATGGACGGTCAGCCCATTGCCGAGCGCAAGGAATTGCGACGGCGCACCGCCGTATTTGGTGCGCATCGCGGCGGGATCAGTGTCGGGGGTTTGCAGTAACAGGTAGGCACCGATCAGCAGCACCAACAAGCCCAGCACAATCCGCTTGAGCCACGTCATCGCTTCATCCCCCCGATCCAGCGCTGCACAGCGGCAAGGCCCGCCGGATCGACTTTGGCTCGGCCAAGTTCAGGCATCGCGATCCCGCCTTCAAGATTGGCCATGCGGTAATAGAGGATCGAGTGCGCCGCATCGCCCGGAACAATATCAAAATCCAGATTGCCTGAACCACGCCCCGCCGCCACCGGACGCTTGCCCAGCCCCAATTTGATCGGATCGCGTTCCAGCCAGCCGAGATAGAGGCCGGAATTGGACGCTGCGCCCTGCGGGCTATGGCAATGCGCGCAATTGACATCGAGGTAACCGCGCGCCGCATCCTCGGCGGGAGCAGTAGTGCGCGTTTCCCACAGCGGGATGCGCCGGGCAACCACGGGCACCTGGTCCAGCTTGCCCGCGTGCTGGAACGCCGTCAGCCATTCGGGCGCAAGGTTATACGCCTTGGGCCCGATCGGGGTAACTGCGCCCGCCACTCCATGGCATTCCTTGCACTGGTTCTTGTTGGGGACCGCATAGCTGAGCGGCTGGCCGTCCGCCCCGGTCAGCGCGATCCGCTTGCCGCCCAGCGTCAGCCGCGCCTCGCGCTGATCGGCGTCCCACACATACGGCAGCGCCACCCAGCCAGCCGCGCGGTGCAGCAAGACGCGAGTTTCGATCAGCTTGCCGCCCAGCTTGAAGGTCTTGATCAGAGCTGCGCCGACCGGTAGTTCCAGCAGTCCGGGTCCATCGGCGAGCGCCCTGGTTCCCACAGGGACATAAGCAAACCGCAGTTTTTCAGCGCCATCGGACCACAGCGGCGTGTTGAGCCGATAGGGCATCACGCCTGCGCGCGGCTCCTGCGCGGCAGGATCGGCAAAAAACCCATATTCGCTAAGCGCCGCTGGATAGGCACTGCCGGTGATCGCAGCGTCACTGACTGGCGCGGCCAGTTGAGCGACCGGAAGTGCCGCCGGATGCGCCGCCAGCGCGGTGCTGAGCAGCACTATGGCACCAACGATCAGCCTCACGGCATCGCGCGGGCATTCAGCGCGGCCGGCGCACCCAAGGGGGTTGCGACCGCTGCAGATTTAAGCGGCAGTGCGACGATTGCGCTGGGCGTTGCCGCCGCCACGTCGGCGTTCGGCCCGGACACGCCGAGCGAGAGGATGACCATCTTCTGTTTGACGGCAGGCGGACTGCCGCGGCCGTCCCAAATCACCGCTGGCAGGGTTCCACCAAATCCGGCCACCAGCCGATCACCGCCGGGCAGCTGCGGATCGTTGCCCCCACCGATCACCGTGTTGCCATCAATCAGCACCCGGCGCGGCAACGGATTATACGTTTTGTCAGTGAAAGTCTGCGGATAGGCGACCACCATGATCTGCGCGGTGGGATTATTGGCCAATGTGTTGCCGCGCACTGTCACCCGATCATTGGCCATCACCATCACCCCGGTGCCGCGCCGCACACTGGCGACGATATTGCCTTTGGGGGCAAAATTGGGGGTATCGTTGCCAACCACCAGATTATCAGTGATCAACGTATTGCCCCCGCCCATCACCGGCAGGTTGGGCAAATCGAACACCAGAATGCCGCCGGTGTTGCGCGTCACCAGATTGCCCGTGACCAGCGCGTCGCGGCTGTTCTCAATCTCGATCCCGGCCACGCTCTGTTCGACCATGTTGTAGCGCACTGTGATCGCTTTGCTCTGGCCGACGTAAATCCCGGCGTCGCTTGCGCCCGAAACCTTGCAGCCATCGACCAGCACCCCGGTGCTGGCGACCGGATAGATTCCGTAAGCGCCATTGGTTTCCTTGGGTCCGCCGGTCCAAGCCACGCGCACGCGGTAATAGACGATATTGTCCGCGCCCTTCGATTTGATCCCGTCACCCTTGGTGTTCTCAACCGCAAAATCGCGCACGGTGACGTTGTCCGAGGTGATCAACAGTCCCTCGCCCGCGCCTTGCTGGCCGGAAAAATCGAGCACGGTCACCTCCATCCCCGCGCCGCGCACGGTGACGCCGTCCGCATCGAGCGACAGGCCGTCGGTCAGCACGAAACGCCCCGCGGCCAGTTCAACAACATCGCCCGGTTGCGCCCCGATCAGCGCCTCCTGCAAGCGGCTCTGCGCTCCGTCTCC
>JANMBA010000348.1:0-3222 GCA_031360105.1 Novosphingobium sp. | reverse complement strand
CCGGCCCATCACAATCGCAATGATAAGCGAAACGAACAGGGCCGCCATTCGCACAGCCCAGGCCTTCCCCATCGGAGTTTCGAAGATCATCATGCTGACTGAAGCACGGTCAACCTCAAGCAGCGCAACCCCCGCCATCGAGGCGGTCATCGCGACGATACTCCACACCGACAGGGCAACGCCCGTCGCTGACAGCCAGATTGCCAGCGCGCGAAGCGGCAACACATTGCTGTGCAGCCGCTCCGCGCCCTTCAAGGCGTAAAGCCCGAACAGCGGCAATCCGAACAACAGCATCAGGTCCACATACAGCGCGAACCTGATGCCGATGGTCAGTGTGTCGATCACGCTATTTCACAGCGAAAGTGAAAGTGCCTTCCATGCGGTGGGTGTCTGCGCCCGCGGCGTGCCACTTGAGCTGATAGGTGCCAGCCGCAAGCGCGCGCCGCATTGTCAGCGTGAGCGTCTTGCCGTCGGAGCTCATGGCCGAGGTGAAGCCGGTGATCGCCATCGGCTGGTGGTTTGCCATCCCCGGCATCGAGGTCATAGCGAGCGTTGCCCCGGTAAAGTTGGCGATAACCCTTTCATTGAAGGTCAGCACAACCCGGCCGGGCTTGGCAACGGTCGTATTGGCCGCAGGGGAAGAGGATACCAGTTTGGTATGGGCTTGAGCGCTCCCCGCGTACGCGAGAGCGGCCAGCAGGGGAGCGGTGAGAGCGAGACGAAGTCTGGACATTTGAGGGTCTCCAACATGAGGTGTCAAAGCAGATACGCAGCCGCGCTGCCCACCCCTCACGCTGAGCTTGTTAAATTTTTCGATATACCATAGGGGGGTATCCTATGGGGCATCTTACCGAGAACCGCGACAAGATCGTAGCGCGAATTCACCGCATTACCGGTCAGGTCGCTGCCATTGAGCGGAGCGTCGTTGCCGACGCGCCCTGTGCCGACACCTTGCATCTGGTTGCGGCGGTTCGCGGCGCGGTCGCCGGGCTGATGGACGAACTCGTCGAAGAGCATCTGCGCGCGCACGTCGCAGCACCCAACCTTACCCCCGAACAGCGTAAAAAGGGAACGGATGAGCTGGCGATCGTTTTGCGCCGCTATGTTCGCTAGGAGAATTTGATGACCACGCCGATTGCCGCCACCGACCACAGTCATCCCCACGATTTCCTGGGCGCGGCGCATGACGACAATGCCCGGCGCACACAGTGGGTTGTCGCGTTGACGGCGGTCATGATGGTCGGGGAGATCGTCGCCGGATATTTTACCGGGTCGATGGCGCTGCTCGCCGATGGTTTTCATATGGCGACCCATGCCGGCGCGTTGGGCGTCGCGGCAGCGGCCTATGTTTATGCCAAGCGGCACGTTGCCAATCCGCGTTACAGCTTCGGAACGGGCAAAGTGGGCGACCTCGCCGGATTTGCCTCGGCCTTGATCCTGATTATGATAGCTTTGGGCATCGCGATCGTGTCGGCAATCCGGCTGGCGAACCCGGTGCCAGTCGCCTTTGACGACGCGACACTGGTTGCGGTGTTGGGGCTGGCGGTTAACATCGCCAGCGCCGTCCTGTTGTCGGGCAGCCCTGGTCATGATCACGGGAACGACCATGGCCATCATCACGGCCATAGCCACGGCCACGACAATAATATGCGCGCGGCCTATATCCATGTGCTGGCGGATGCGCTGACCTCGGTGCTGGCGATCGTTGCGCTTCTCGCCGGTCGCTATCTCGGCTGGATCTGGCTCGACCCGCTCATGGGGATCGTCGGGGCCATGGTTATCGCCCGCTGGTCATGGACGCTGGTACGCGACACGTCCGCCGTGTTGCTCGATACCGCCGACCCGCATCTTATCGAGGAAGTTCGCGAGTGTATCGAAAGCCCCGGTGACGCGCGTATCGCGGACCTTCATGTCTGGCGTGTCGGCCCGCAAGCCCATGCCGCCATCGTCTGTGTTGTCGGGTCGCTAAGCTCCCAAACTGTCCGTGACCGGCTGAAGCCCGTTCACGAACTCGGCCACCTCACGATCGAGCTTCGTTAAACGACAGCGGCAGTTCTCCGCTCTATGAGGGGCGGGACCAATTGCTGCGTATCAATATCGACACGGGAGACTCTTTGGCGATGGCGAACCTCGACGAGATGCTGACACAGCTCGGCAATACGCCGCTCGATCCGCGTCTGGCGGGGATCGATGAAGCGGTTTTTGCCAGCTTGGCCGGGCGTGATACGACGAGTGCGACACGCTCGATTGCCCTGGCCGCTGTTGCAGCACTTGTGATCGGCGTGGTCAGCAGCGGGCTTCCCGGCACTCCCGCCGTCGCTTCGCCTTCGGTAACGCCCTTTGGCGTCCCGCCCGCCCTGGCGCCGTCTTCGCTGCTGCTGGCCTCGAAGTGACCAATCAACGCCGCACGCTGCTGGCCGCCCTGATTGTTTTCGCCGCGGCGATTGCCGGGGTTTGGGTTGGCCGGGCTGTGCTTGCGCCCAGCCCTGCCGCTAACAGCGAACTGCATGCTCTGCTGCACGATCAGCTCAATCTCGATGCCGCTCAGCACGCCCAGCTGGATGCACTTGAGGCGCAATTCGCGGTGCGGCGCAAGGCGCTTGAGCTCGAGATGCGGGCCGACAATGCCAAACTGGCAGCCGCGATTGAGACCGAGCATGGTTATGGCCCGCAGGTCTCCAGCGCTATCGACCAATCGCATATGGCGATGGGGCAGCTCCAGAAGGAAACGCTCGAGCATGTCTTTGCGATGCGCGCGCTGCTCAGGCCGGATCAGACCGCGAAATTCGATGAGGCCGTGGTCAAGGCGCTGACTGCCGATCAGAAATGACGCTGGCGCTGGGCGAGTGTTCCGACGGTGAGTTGGCTGCCCTTGCCCTTGCCGGACGACAAGCCGCTTACCGCGAGCTGCTCGGACGACACCGCGAGCCAGTCTTTCGTCTGGTGCGCGGGTCAATTGGCGACAGCGATGCCGCACTGGATGTCACGCAGGAGGCATTTATCGCCGCCTTCGCCGCGCTCAAAAGCTATGATGGCACCCGTCCCTTCAGGACCTGGGTATCGCGGATCGCGATCAACAAGTGCCGAGATTGGGCACGGCGGCGGGCAGTGCGGCGGTTCTTTTCGTTTGCCTTGCCGATCGAGGCGGCAGCGACGATTGCCGACGAAACCATCCCCGCCGATCAGCAGCTCGCGGACCGTGCCGAACTCGCCCGAGTAAGG
>JANMBA010000342.1:0-4559 GCA_031360105.1 Novosphingobium sp. | reverse complement strand
ACCACCGGCCGCCCGCGCGGCTATTATCGCAAGTTCGGCCTTTGTCGGATCGAGCTGCGGGATAAAGGCAACAAGGGCCTTATCCCCGGCCTGACCAAGTCGAGCTGGTAAGGATCAAGGCATGGCACTGACCGATCCCCTGGGTGATATGCTCACCCGCATCCGCAATGGCCAGCGTGCAAAGAAGGACTCTGTCCTTTCGCCGGCTTCGAAGCTGCGCACCCGCGTGCTCGAAGTTTTGCAGCGCGAAGGCTATATTCGTGGTTATACGGAGGACGCCACCGGCGTTCACCCACAGCTGCGGATTGAACTCAAGTATTTCGAGGGTGAGCCTGCGATCAAGCAAGTCGCCCGCGTCTCCAAGCCGGGCCGCCGTGTTTACTCGGGCTCGAAAGAGTTGCCGGTGACTCGCAACGGCCTTGGCATCACCATCGTCTCGACCCCGCGCGGTGTGCTTTCGGATGCCGAAGCGCGCGTGCAGAATGTCGGCGGCGAAGTGCTCGCGGAGGTGTTCTGATGAGCCGCATTGGTAAACGTCCCGTCGCGATCCCCAGCGGCGTAAGCGCTGAGATCGCTAACGGCATCCTGTCAGTCAAGGGCCCCAAAGGCACACTGACGCTGGGCCTGCGCGAAGAAATTGCTTACAAGGTTGAAGGCGACAGCATTTCGGTGCTGCCCGCCAACGATAGCAAGCAGGCCCGCGCATTCTGGGGCATGCAGCGTACGCTGGTGAGCAACTTGATGACCGGGGTGACCGATGGTTACACCAAGGTGCTTGAAATCACCGGCGTTGGCTACCGCGCCAATTCGCAGGGCAAGAACCTCAAGTTGCAACTTGGCTACAGCCATGATGTCGATTTCGCGGTGCCAGAAGGCATTGAGATCAAGACCCCGGACAATACCACAATCGAGATTTCGGGGATCGACAAGCAGAAGGTCGGCCAGGTGGCCGCTGAAATCCGCCGCTGGCGCAAGCCCGAGCCTTATAAGGGCAAGGGGATCAAATACCGCGGCGAGTACATCTTCCGCAAGGAAGGGAAGAAGAAGTAATGGCCAAGCTGTCCCTGTTCGAGCGCCGTCGTCGGCGCGTCCGCACCGCGCTCAAATCGCGTGCCGGTGGTCGTTTGCGGCTGTCGGTGCACCGTTCGGGCCGTCATATCTACGCCCAGATCATCGACGATGCGGCCGGCAAGACTTTGGCCGCTGCCAATTCGCTCGGCACCAAGGTCGGCGCTAACGTCGATGCTGCGGCTTCGGTCGGCAAGGCGCTGGCTGAAGCTGCGACCAAGGTCGGCGTCAGCACTGTCGTGTTTGATCGCGGCGGCTTTCTGTTCCATGGCCGCGTCAAGGCGCTGGCCGATGCCGCCCGCGCAGGCGGGCTGGAGTTTTGACAATGGCCGACGAAACCAACAACGCTGAAGCAGTGGCCGCAACGCCGATTGCTGCCGAACATTCGCAGAGCACCAATGCTGCACCGGAAGTCCGTGAATCGCGTGGTCCGCGCGGTGGCGGTGGTCCGGGTGGCGCCGGTGGCAACCGTGGCCGCGGCGGTAACGATCGTGGCGGCGGCGGTGATCGCGGGCGCGGACGCGGCGGAAATGACCGCAATCGCGGCGGCAGCGACGATGGCGGCGAAGAGCTGATCGAAAAGCTGGTCCACATCAATCGCGTGTCCAAGACCGTCAAGGGCGGCAAGCGCTTCGGCTTTGCGGCGCTGGTCGTGGTCGGTGACGGCAAGGGCCGCGCCGGGTTCGGCAAGGGCAAGGCCCGCGAAGTTCCCGAGGCGATCACCAAGGCGACCGCTGCGGCCAAACGTGCCATGGTCCGGATCCCGCTGAAGGAAGGGCGCACGCTGCACCATGATGGCAAAGGCCGATTTGGGGCGGGCAAGGTCAATCTGCGGACGGCTCCGGCCGGAACCGGGATCATTGCTGGTGGTCCGATGCGCGCCGTGTTTGAAAGTCTGGGTGTGGCTGATGTGGTGACCAAGTCGGTCGGCAGCAGCAACCCTTACAACATGATCCGCGCCACGTTCGATGCGTTGACTGAACAGACTTCGCCGAAGTCGGTCGCTCAACGCCGGGGCAAGAAAGTCGCCGACCTGCTGGGTCGCGGCGGCGCGAGCGTTGCGGAGGCTGAGGCCGCCGCTGACGCCATTACGGAGTAATCAATCATGGCGCAGGAAGCCAAGAAGACCGTTAAAATCAAGCAGGTTGGCTCGCCAATCCGCCGCCCGGCCAGCCAGAAAGCGATCCTGATCGGCTTGGGGCTGGGCAAGATGAACCGGATTGTCGAGTTGCAGGACACCGCCGAAGTGCGCGGCGCGATTGCCAAGCTGCCGCACATGGTCATGGTGGTCGACTAGTCTGACCGGCGTTCCGGACTGGAATGATCTTCAAGAGGCTCCGACGAAAGTCGGGGCCTTTTGTGTGGCCCGTTTGATTGTTCGGGCGAACGCGGGCTAAGAGGTCAATTGAGGTTCGGGGTGGAGCCAGTTTGCCATGATCACCAATATCCAGTTGCTGCGCGGGGTGGCGGCCTTGATGGTGGTGGTGTTCCATCTGACCATGCAGATGCGGCCATTCGGGATCGATGGTTCGCAGGTTTCTTTTCTGCAAGCGGGCGTGGATGTTTTCTTCGTCATTTCTGGGTTCATCATGGTCTTCGTCGCACGCCAGCGCGAGCGCGGTGCAGGCCGGTTCATGGCCGACCGGATTATTCGGATCGTTCCGCTTTATTGGCTGCTTACCCTCGCCGTCTATTTCAGCGCGGTAGCGGAAACCCGCCCGATTGGCGATCTGCTCCGATCGCTGGCGTTTGTTCCGAATGGCACGGCGCCGCTGTTCAATCCGCTGATCGACGGGGGGTGGACGCTCAATCTTGAGGTGTATTTCTATGCGATATTTGCCGTCAGTCTGGCAGTAGCGGGCAAGGAGCAGCAGCGGTTCATGATTGTTGTCGCGGTGCTGGTTGCGGTCGTGGCTGCCACGCTGGTGGTGCCCGGTCGGTATTGGCCGTTTTATGGCAATTCGATCGTGTTTGAATTTGTCATCGGTATGGCGCTGGCACGGCTTGGTGAGCGGCTCAAAGTAATTGGTCCCGTTACGGCGTGGGGTATGATTATCGCAGGCGGCTTGTTGATTGTCTTCGATCCGCTTGCGAATCTAGGCAGCCGACTGGCTTCTTACGGAGGGCCAGCGGGCTTAATCGTCGCGGGGGCACTCTGTCTCGACAGTGCCGGTCGGCGCGTGACCGCACCGGCTGCACTGCTGCTCGGCGCCATCAGTTACGCGCTCTATTTGTCGCACGTCTTGCTGTTTGACGCGATTGGCGCTGGGTTGGGTTGGCCGGGCGCGGGTGCCGCGCCAGCACTGATTGGCGGAGTTTTCAGCGCCGCCCTGCTGGCCGCCTTGCTGATCGCTTGGCTGGCTTACAGCTTGTTTGAACAGCCAGTTGCAAACTTGCTAAGGCGGACCTTGGCCTCGTCAGCGCGGCACTGAACCCGGCCCTGTTGTACAAAGGGGGGTGACAGCGCCATTCCGCTCGCCTATGCGCGCGCCTCCATCAGCGCGACTAAAGCGAAAGCGAGTGCAACACATGAAACTTACCGATATTCGAGACAACCAGGGTGCCCGCAAGTCCCGCATGCGCGTCGGACGCGGCATCGGCTCGGGCAAGGGCAAAACCGCCGGGCGCGGCCAGAAGGGCGCCAAGGCCCGTTCGGGTGTCAGCATCAACGGGTTCGAAGGCGGCCAGATGCCGCTGCACATGCGGATCCCGAAGCGCGGCTTCAACAATAAATTCGCCAAAGACTTCGCCGAAGTGAACCTGGGCATGATCCAGCAGGCGATTGACGCTGGCAAGCTCGACATCAAAGCGGTGGTCGATCATGCCGCGCTCAAGGCTGCCGGTCTGGCGCGCGGCGGCAAAGACGGCGTGCGCCTCCTCGGCAAGGGTGAACTGACCGCCAAAGTCAAATTCATGGTCGATGGTGTTTCAGCCGGGGCCAAGGCAGCGGTCGAAAAAGCCGGCGGCGTGGTCGAATTGCCCGCCGCGCAAAGCACCGAGCATGAAAAGAAGACTGCCCGCCGCGAAGTCAACAAGACGGCCAAGGCGGCCAAGATCGCAAAGTAACGCGTCATCCCGGGCTTGACCCGGGATCGCTGGCTCCGCTCGCAACCTTGCGGCACGACTGTCAGCGGTCCCGGGTCAAGCCCGGGACGACGAATTGGTCTAGGGGGTTCGACTTCGCCGCTTCGTCCCTATATGGGCTTAAGAAGCGGTCCGGGGCGGACCGACAGCAAGGCAAATCATCCCGATGGCATCACGCGCGGACAACATCGCGAGCAATCTCAGTCTCGCCAACTTTTCCAAAGCGACCGAGCTGAAAAAGCGGATCTGGTTCACCATCGGTGCGCTGATTATCTTCCGTTTCCTCAGCTTTGTTCCGCTGCCCGGGATCAATCCGATCGCGCTGAAGGCGTTCATGGCACGCAATTCGGGCGGAATCCTCGATTTCTTCAATATGTTTTCGGGCGGGGCGCTGGCCAATTACAGCC
>JANMBA010000308.1:0-4932 GCA_031360105.1 Novosphingobium sp. | reverse complement strand
CGCACGGCACCACCGCGCCATCGAACAGCGCGACGATGGCTGACAGTGGCCGCACCCAGCGCAGGCTCTCACTGCTGAGCGAAGCCGCGCCCCAGCGCTGCGACTTGGGCCACGGGAAGACGCGGACGATCGCCGGGATCGCTTCGGCGAGGACATCGGCAGTGGCACGGCCGGGCTTCTCGGAGACGGCGTAAAGCACCCCGTCCCGTGTCGTCAGCTGGCCTTCGGTAAGGCCAGTCTTGCGCAGGAAGCCTTCAAGTGCTTGCGGCGGTGCGCCGACCCGTGGGCCTTTGAGTTCTTCGCTGACTGCGGTAGTTGCGACCGGCAGGCCGCGCGCAATCAGGGCGAGACGGCGCGGGGTGGACCACACGGTCACCTCGCCCACACTCACCCCGGCAGCGGCCATTTCCTTGCGGAACAGCTTTTCCAGATCAGCCCGCGCCCCGGCCTGCATCCGCGCGGGGATTTCTTCGGAGTGCAGCTCGAGCAGGAAGTCGCTCACAGTACCCACTCCGGATAGTCCGCTTGCCACTGCGCCTCGTTCTTGCCGATCCACGCCTGGCAGCTGCCTTTGGCCAGATCGCGGACCCGGCCGATGTAGCTGGCGCGTTCCTGCACGCTGATCACGCCGCGTGCTTGCAGCAGGTTGAACAAGTGGCTGGCTTCGATCGCCTGTTCATAGGCGGCCAGCGGGATCGCGGCGTCAAGGCAGCGCTGGCATTCCGCCTCAGCCTTAGTGAAACCGTCGAACAGGCTGGCCGTGTCGGCCACCTCGAAGTTGTATTTTGACAGTTCCTGCTCGTTCTTCAGAAACACATCGCCATAGCTGACGCCGTCCGCATTGAACGCGAGGTCATAGACGTTATCGACGTTCTGAATGTACATCGCCAGCCGTTCCAGCCCGTATGTCAGCTCGCCCGCAACCGGTTTGCAATCAAACCCGCCCATTTGCTGGAAATAAGTGAACTGGCTGACTTCCATCCCATCACACCACACTTCCCAGCCCAGCCCCCAGGCGCCGAGCGTGGGGCTTTCCCAGTCATCTTCGACAAACCGGATATCGTGCAACAGCGGATCGATCCCGATCGCGAACAGGCTCTCCAGATACAGCTCTTGCAGCCCCGCCGGGCTGGGCTTCATGATCACCTGATACTGGTAGTAATGCTGGAGCCGGTTAGGGTTTTCGCCATAGCGCCCATCGGTGGGGCGGCGGCTGGGCTGAACGTAAGCGGCTTTCCACGGCTCAGGACCCAGCGCGCGCAGCGTGGTGGCCGGATGAAAGGTGCCAGCGCCCATCCGCATATCGTAAGGTTGCAGGATCAGGCAGCCCTGCGCGCTCCAGAAAGCGTGCAGCCGCAAGATCATGTCCTGGAACGAAAGGAGCGGCGCGGGTGTCGTCATCGCCCGGGCTTTGGCGGATGGGCCTGTCACGGTCAATATCTGCAATCGTTCATCGACTGGCAGCATTTGCCCCGGTAGGACGCGGATATGACCATGACCAAGCGCCTGATTGCCCCGTTGCTCGCCGTGATTGCCCTGGCCGGGAACGGTAATGCGCCCGCTCAGCAGCGCGCTCCTGCCCCGCAGCCGGTGATCGTTCAGCCAGTCGCCGAAAAAACGGAACCGGTTCAGGCGCACCCTGCGCTTTGGAAACTGTCGGACCATGACACCACGATTTACCTGTTCGGCACGATCCATTTGTTGCCGCCGGGGATCGATTGGCTGAACGGCCCGCTAGCTTATGCACTCGATCATTCGGACACCTTGATGACCGAGCTGCCCGATCTGCCGCCGGGCGATGTCGCGGCGGCGCTGCTGCGGCATGGCTCGCTGCCTGCGGGCAAGACGCTGCGTCAGTTGATGAGCGACAAGCAGCGCGGGCAATTCGAAGCTGCGCTGACCACGCTGGGGCTGCCGGTCGCGCTGTTTGACAGCAAGAAGCCGTGGGTAGCCGCGGCGACTTTGCCGATCATTCAGTTGCAGAAATCGGGCTATAACCTTGAATCGGGTGCCGAGAACACGTTGACCAAGCGCGCGACCGAGCTGGCCAAGGCGCGCGGCGGGCTGGAGACGGCCGACTTTCAGTTCGGCCAGTTCGATGTGCTGACCGACGCCCAGCAACTTGAATACCTCGGCGCGGTGCTTGATGCCTTGCCGCAGATCAATGGCGAGATCGGTACGATGGTTGGCCACTGGTCGCGCGGGGATGCGGCGGCGCTGGCCGCGCAACTTAACGCCGATAGCGATAGCCCGGTTCTGGCCGAGGCGCTGATCTTCAGCCGTAACCGCAATTGGGCAGCATGGATCGAAACCCGGATGAAGGCCCCCGGCACCGTGTTTCTGGCGGTGGGTGCTGGGCATCTGGGCGGCGCAGGGAGCGTGCAGGATGTGCTGGCCAAGCACGGGTTCAAGCCGGTTCGTGTCCAGTAAGTTCCTGCGCGGACTAGCGCTTGCGGCCCTCGCTGCGCTGGCGCTGACAAGTTGCACCAAGCCTGCGGCAGTGCGCCCGGCGCTGTGGCTGGTCGAAGGCCCAGGCGGTCAGCGGGCGTGGCTGTTCGGGACAATCCACGCGTTGCCGCAGCCGGTGGACTGGCATTCGCCCAAGGTCGATGCCGCGCTGGCCGGATCGGACCGGCTGCTGCTCGAAGTGGCCAAATTGGATGACGATGCCGGGACTGCGCAGGTTTTCGCGGGCCTCGCCGAGAGCCCGGGCCTCCTGCCGCTCAGTCAGCGTGTGCCGGGTAACCTGCGCGATGAACTGGGCGCAGCGCTCAAACAGGACGGGTTCGCACCCGGCGCGCTGGACCACTACGAAACCTGGGCGGCGGCGCTGATGCTGCAAAATGCCGCACTGGCGGCTGGAAAATCGGACAGCGGCAACGGGATCGATCGTGCGTTGTTGCGTAGTTATTCCAAGCCGGTCGATGAATTTGAGGGCGCCGCCGCGCAACTGGCGATTTTTGATCAGCTGCCCGAACCCGCCCAGCGCGCACTGCTGGCAGCGGCACTGGACTGTCCAGGCGATGAATTGACCGAAATGCGCAAGCTGGAACAAGCCTGGGCGACCGGCGATCTGGCCATGATCAATGCCGCAACCTCGGCAGATTTCCTGCGGAATCCTGAACTGCGCGCGGCACTGCTGGTCAGCCGCAACCGCGCCTGGGTGGCCAAGCTGACCGGGCTGCTGCTGCGCGGCGCGCAACCGTTCGTGGCGGTGGGGCTGGCGCATCTGGTCGGCGCGGATGGCTTGCCCGCACTGCTCAGCGCGCAGGGCTACACGGTCACCCGGCTCCAGTAGCCTTGCATTCCGGTGCCAAAGCGGCTAGCGGCGCGCGCTTCCCGTTATGGTCATCCCTGGAGGCGTGGCGGCGAAACCTGTAATCCAGTTTTGAAAAGGCAAGTACCATGAGCGATACGCTGAACCTGCCGGCCGAGACGCGTGAAGGGGTTGGCAAGGGAGCCTCCCGTGCACTGCGTCGTGAAGGTCGTGTCCCCGCCGTTGTCTATGGCGGCAAAGAAGAACCCCTGTCGATCCACGTCGAGGAAAAGCTGCTGATCAAGCAGCTGAGCTCTGGCCATTTTCTCAATTCGATCGTTGAGATCGAAGTGGGCGGCAAAAAATTGCGTACGCTCCCGAAGGACGTTGCCTTCCACCCGGTCACCGACCGTCCGCTGCACGCCGATTTCCTTCGGCTGTCGAAGAATTCAACCGTGCACGTCAACGTGCCGGTGATCTTCACCAACGAAGAGGCTTCACCCGGCCTCAAACGCGGCGGTGTGCTCAACATCGTGCGGCACGAGCTGGAATTGATCTGCGACGGCAACAAGATACCTGAAGAGATCGCCATCGACGTGACCGGGCTCGATATCGGCGATTCGATCCACATCAGCACCGTTTCGCTGCCCGAAGGTTCGACCTCGGCGATCACTGACCGCGATTTCACCATCGCCACGATCATCGCCCCGTCGGGTCTGCGCAGTGAAACCGGCGATAACGCCAAGACTGACGGCGAAGCCGAAACCACCGAGGCCTGACCTTCACGTCGCCCCGGATCTGATCCGGGACCGCTGGCCCTCAGGCGAAACCTCGCTTAGATGAGGCCAGCGGTCCCGGGCGATCCCGGGTCGATGGAGGATGTGCGTGCAGCTATGGGTCGGCCTTGGCAATCCGGGCGCGCACTATGCGCTGCACCGGCACAACGTCGGGTTCATGGCGCTCGATACGCTGGCTGAAGTCCACAATTTCGGCACAGTTCAGAAGAAGTTTTCGGGCTGGCTGCAAGAAGGCCGGATCGGCGGCGCGCGAGTGCTGCTGTTTAAACCCGCCACCTTTATGAACGAAAGCGGCCGGGCGGCGGCTGAGGCACTGCGGTTTTATAAACTGGAGCCTGCTGCGCTGACCGTATTCCACGACGAGCTCGATCTCGCGCCGTTCAAGGTCAAAGTGAAGCAAGGCGGCGGCACCGCAGGGCATAACGGGTTGCGCTCGATCGACCAGCACATCGGCCCAGACTTCCGCCGGGTGCGGATCGGAATTGGGCACCCCGGGCACAAGGACCGAGTGACCGGCTATGTGCTGGGTAATTACGCCAAGGCCGAGATGGACCCGCTAGCGGATTTGCTGGGCGCGGTCTCGGCCGAGGCGGAGTGGCTGGCGAAGGGCGACGACGTGCGGTTCATGAACGATGTGGCGTTAAGGCAAAGTCAATGATTGGGAAAGCAGAACCCAATTCACCACACGGCGTCTATCCCCTTCGCATAGGTAACGCTTGACTCAAATAAGGCACGCCTTAACGCTATCAGAGTGCAAGATAGCGAGGTGGGTTTATGACTGCTCCGGAAATCCAGATCAAATTTGATGGGGGCGACGCATCAAAGCACGTCATCGATATGATCCATCAGATATTCTCTGTCACGCTTGGGTGAACGATA
>JANMBA010000286.1:0-2158 GCA_031360105.1 Novosphingobium sp. | reverse complement strand
TCAAGGCAATGGAGCAAGGTATCCGCACGCTCGCGGGTCGGGACGATGACATTGATCGGTTCGGGCATGAGCTTCACTTCGCAGAGGGAGAATTGGCCAAGGCTGGGGCGAGCTTGGTCAGCACTATGACGCGGATTTGGGGGTCAGTCAGTGCGCCGATTGCGAGGACGATCAGCCCGCTACCGGCCAGGAGTACCCCCTCGACAACCAGCGAGGATGCGATCGGCACTATCCGGGACAGGATGAATGCCACCGCAAAGACGGTCAGCAGCGGCCGGGCAAGGTCGGCCAGCAGCCAGCGCCGACCCGCTCCGGGCAGGTAGCGCGGGAATGTCAGCACGGCGCTCCATGCCATGGCAACGATGTTAAGCGCCGCGGCACATGCCGCCGCACCAACCGCGCCGAAGCGGCTGACCGCTATGACCAGCGCCGGGATGAACACAAACAGCAGCGCAAAATTGTTGCGCAAGGCGATGCGGGTGACCCCGTGCGCCAGTTGCAGGAAGTAGGGCAACGACGTCAGCGCATTGAACAAGACGCTGACCGCCAGCAATGCCAGCAGCGGCGCGGCCCGCGCGCTTAATTCGGGATTGTGGAGCCAGACGTTCATCAGCCGTTCGCCGAACAGGACCAGCATCGCGGCGGCACTGCCCACCACCAAGGCCATCAGGCCCGATAAGCGGTGAAAGGTAGCGGCGACTGCCGCATTGTCGCCTTGATGGATCAGTTCAGTCAGGCGCGGATAGAAGGCGCTGCCGATCGGCCCGGACAGCATCGCCATGACCCCCACCAGCGATGCCGCCAAGGTGTAATGCCCCAGATCGCTAAGCGGCATGTACCGCGCCAGCACGAATTTGTCGGATTGAGTCAGCAGCAAGGCCAGCACTGCGATGCCGAACATGCCTGAGGCATACCCGCGAACAGAGTGCAGCGCCCGCGCAGAAAAGCGCACACGCGTGTCAACGGGCGGCAGACTGCGATAGACCGCCAGTGCCAGCAGCAGACAAGACAGCACGGCGACCGCCGCCTGCCACTGGAAAAAAGCCGTCAGCCGCGGGGCGATCCACAGGACGATCAGTGCCCCAAATCCGCGCAGTGTGGCGATCAGCGTGACGATCACGTTCTGCAGCACCTGACGCTGCAGGCCGCTAAGGCTTGAATCGTAGGCTGCTTCCAGAAATTGCGCGGCGGCGACCAGCCCCATCATGCGAAAAGCCTGCGTTACTGTTGCGGCATCAAGCGACTGCGGATGCACCCAACTTGTGGCCAGCCACGGTGCGGCGGCAAACATGATCAGCGCGATCGTCAAGGATAGGGCCAGCAACGGCAGTTCGATCGACCGCAGCATGACGCGGATTGCGGCAGCATCCATCGCTCCGCCGGTAAACCGCGCCATTTCACGCGCGAGGGTCGGGCGCAAACCTGCGTCGAGCAAGGCCAGCGCCAGCTGCAAACTGGTGTAGAGGCCGATCAGGCCATAAGCTTCAACCCCGAGGATGCGCAGGTAGAACGGCACGAACAGCAGCGACATCAGCCCGCGCCAGCCTTGGCCGACAAAATTGGCTGCGAGATTCCGGCGCAAGCTGGGGACACCGAACCGTGTCATCAGACCTTGGTCCATTGCTTGCTGGCGGGATCGAAGCGCTTGAGCACGCGCGCCGGCGTTCCGCCGACCATCGTCAGCGCCGCAACATCTTTGGTCACAACAGAGTTTGCTGCAACGATCGCGCCTGTGCCAATCGACAAGGTCGCTGTGCTGGAAATGAACACTCCATATCCGATCCACGCTCCATCGCCGATTTCAACCGTGCCTGCGACCATCGGCTGTTCGAGCACACGCGTGCCGGGATCGCCGAAGGCATGTTGGCCCGCGCTGCAATAAACGTTGTCGCCGAACGTGACATGACTGCCGATGCTCAGGCGGCCACAGACTGACAGCACGCAGCCGCGCCCGATGTAGGAGTTCTCGCCGATCTCTAGCTGTGACTGAATGGTTCCTGCTGGATCAGCGACGACCGATAACAGCGAGCGCCGACTGATGTGGCTACGCGGACCAATCGAGATTGAACCCAGCGCTTCGAGGGTCGCGTAAGGACTGACCGTCGCGCCGTCTCCCAGCCTGGCCAGACGGCGACGGAGCAGCGGACGATATAACCGG
>JANMBA010000254.1:0-7285 GCA_031360105.1 Novosphingobium sp. | reverse complement strand
CGGACAACCAAGGTACCCCGATTTTTATCTCGGGGGACTGTTGTCCGTGAATGTTGGCGACCAGTCCGTTGTTGCCGATTGTGTCGGCCGCTCCGTTCCGGTGACCGGGCATATATGGAGGCCCTCTGAGTCGGTCAACGCATTTTTGCAATTTTATTTCAAAGCCCCTCAAACCGTCGGAATTCTGCGGTTCTCACGAGTTGGTGCGGCAGCAATCCGGGCGGCTCGCTCTGATAACTGGTAACTTTTGCGAGTTTTTGCCCGTGTAAGGTGATGATTAACGCCCGTTCGGTATAGCCAGCACACGATGGCCTCGGTCGCTTCCGCCCTGATATCAACCGCCTTGCCGCGGGTCGCCGTGATCGTGCCGGCTTTCGGTGTGGCGCATTTGCTAGGCGAAGCCTTGGCCTCGCTGCAAGCGCAGACCCTGGCCGAGTGGGAATGCGTGGTAATCGACGATGGTGCGCCTGACGATGTGGCCGCCGCGGTCGCCCCCTTTCTGACTGATCCGCGCATCCGCTTTATCGCCACCGCCAATCACGGCGTGTCCGCCGCGCGCAATACCGCAATTGCGGCAACCGCAGCGCCGCTGATTGCGCTGCTTGATGGCGACGACCGCTTCCGCCCCGACTATCTGGCAACGATGGCCGCATTGCTTGAAGCCGATCCGGCAATTCGGCTGGTCACTTGCAATGCCTTGCTGTTTGGCGCGCTCCCGCGTGAACGGTTGTGCTTTTTGACCCGGCAGGGACATGGCGATGGGGTCCACGGCAACTTGACCGAGGTGATTGATCGCAGCTTCAGCGTTTATATTGGCACCACCTTTCGCCGCACCGATTTTGACGCAGTTGGCGGATTTGATCCCAGCATGAGCCATGCCGAGGATCTCGATCTGTGGGTGCGGCTGCTGGAATTGGACGGCACTGCTCTGTATGTTGATCGCGTACTCGCGGAATACCGCGTGCGGCCGCATTCGGCTTCGGCCAATTCGCTGCTGTTGCTGCAAGGCTGTATAAAGCTTTATCTCAAAGCCCAGCAGCGGCTTGCGGCTGACCACCCAGCCCAGACGGTGATCGCCGCAACGCTGGCCGAAACGCGGCACGCGCTCGATTTCGAACACGCCCTGCTGCGGATTGCCAGCGGCGAAGCCGCGCGCGGGCTGACCGAGCTGCGGGCGGTGCGTGCGCAAGTGCAAGGGCCGGTCTGGTCACTATCGTTGGCACTGTGGCGGGTGCTACCCGGGTTGGCGCGGCCGATGCTCGACTGGCGCCGCCGGTCGATGGCGCGGGGCACCAAGCGGCAGTCTTTGGCGGCTTTGCTGATCGGTGAACAGCCATGAGCGCTGCTGTAATCGAACCCGGCGATGACGCCAAGCTGCGCAGCCAGGTGCGCAGCGCGGTGATCTGGCGCTCGGGCACGCAGGTCTTCAGCCAGCTGGTCGCCTGGGGCTCGACCTTTATGGTCATCCGGATCCTATCGCCAACCGATTACGGGCTGTTCGCAATGACCAGCGTGGTCTTGGTGCTGTTCGGCCTGCTTAACGGCTACGGCTTTGCCAATGCCGCGATTGCCCAGCGCGAGGGCGGCAAGGACCAGCTGCGCCAACTGTTCGGGCTGCTGATCGTGGTCAATGTCGCGCTGACCGCGCTGCAAATCCTGCTCGCGCCGCTGGTCGCGGCCTATTACCGGCAGCCGATCATTGCCGACATGTTGCGTGTGCAGGCGCTGATCTATCTGACCAATCCGTTTCAGGCGCTGGGCTACGCGGTGCTATCGCGCGCGATGGATTTCCGCCGCCAAGCGCAAGTCAACGTCGTCTCTGCCCTGCTCAGCGCGACGACGGCGCTGGGCTGCGCCTTGTCCGGTCTGGGCGTGTGGACGCTGGTGGCCGCGCCGTTCGTGATGTTCGCCAGCCGCGCGCTGGGCACGATCACGGTCGCGCGAGCGTGGATGTGGCCCAGCTTCAACTTTCGCGGGGCGCGGGCATTGGCGGGCTACGGCGGGACAATCATGGCCGGGCAGATCTTTTGGTTCATGCAGACGCAAGCCGACATCATCGTCGCCGGGCGCACTTTTGCGCCGCAGGAGCTGGGCTTTTACACCACCGCGCTGTTCCTTTCACAAATTTTCGTGACCAAAGTCGTGCCGCCGCTCAACGAGGTCGCCTTCTCGGCCTATGCACAAATTCAGGACGATCTGAGCGCGGTCGCAGCCGGGTTCCTGAAATCGGTGCGGGTGATCATGACGATTGCCATGCCGTTCTGTCTCGGCCTCGCCGCAGTCGCGTTCCCGGCGGTACGGGTGATGCTGGGCGAGAAATGGATGGCCAGCGCGCCGATAGTGCAGCTGCTGTGCCTGGCCATGCCGTGGATGACGATGCACGTGTTGTTCGGCCCAGCCGCCAATGCCTGCGGCCACCCGCGCGTAACCACGCGTTCGGCCATTCTGGGCGCGGTGCTGATGCCGCTGTGTTATATGGTCGGGGTGCATTGGGGCGCGCCGGGGATCGCGGCCAGCTGGCTGGTGGCCTATCCGCTGCTGGCCGTAATCTCGGCGCTGTGGATAATGCCGCTGATCGGGGTGCGCGCGCGCGATTTGCGCGATGCGCTGTTGCCGCCCACGCTGGGCGCGCTGGCGATGGCGCTGGGGGTGACGCTGCTGGACCGGATGGCGCTGCCTTACTTGCCTGCGCTCGTGCGGCTTGGCCTGCTGGTGGCAGCGGGCGGCGTCATTTATGGCGGGTGGATGCTGGTGTTCGCGCGCGACCGGTTGCGCGAGTTGCTCGACTTGGCACGCAAGCGCTAGCCGCGCTCAGGCGGCGTGCTGCTGTCCCGGGGATAGCCCCGCCACCGCCGCCCGCGCCGCAGCGGCATAAGCGCCGCGATGATACCGATAAGTGCCGACAAAGTGCACGAACGCCGCTTCATTGGCGATCGGCTCGTTCCAGAAGTTGAGGTAGCGAGCATATGGCAGCAACAGCGGCTCGCCCTCGTTCGCGATGTAGAGGTTCGACATCACTTGCTCGCTGCCCCACTGCGCCCAGACGTTTGGCCCCAGCCGGGCAGCGGCGGCACGGCTGAAGCGATCGGCCAGCTCGCGTCCCGGCCCACCGGGGGCAAACCCGGCAAACCCGGCGCAGCCGCGCACGTAATGTGACAAGCCGCCGGCCGCCGCTGCCACTTGCGGTAGCAGCGCTTCAATCTTGGCCTGCACGTGCGCGGCGGGCGGCAACGCGGCATAGTCGGCACCAAAGCTTGCCGCCGGCAGCCAAGCCGAACTGGCCTCACCACGCAGCGTGAAATCGCGGGCCTGATCGATGGCCAGGGCAATCTCGTCTACCGGGCCCAGTGTTACCGTGTCTGAATCGAGCTGGATCACGTAGTTTTCGCGGCGCAGTTCGAGCAAAGTCAGCAGTCGTTCCCAGCAGCCCCCGCGCGGACAATCCCCCACATCAACCGCACCGATCGAGCGCAACTCGGGCTGGTTAAGGTGCAAGGTGAGCATGACTTTGTCAGCTGCGGTCAGCGTGCCATCGTCCAATATGACCAAGCGCCCGCGCCCCAGCCGGGCATGCAGCGATTTGGCCGCCACCAGATACGGCAGCAGCACCCGGGTGCCAATCATCGAGAAGATCACCACCCCGTCATCAACCGCGCGCACTGGCGGCGCGGCCAGCACCGCGCGGACTGCGCGGTTGAAATGCAGCTCGCGCAATTTCCGCAAGCCTCGGTCGGCGAATGTATCCATCCCCCGCGCATAGCAAACCGGCGTTAACCAAGTGCGAACGCGAGCCGGCAAATCCTCGCTCGATCCGGCTCAGCCGGTGCCATGGTGACGAGTAAGAATGCATGGTATGGCTGCCAAACGAGAGGAATTACCCATGCCGCTGCACCCGTTGCTGGTTGCGCTGATCCCACTTGCAGCCAGTTTTCCGCTGCTGGCCGGGCAGGAAAGCACCCAGCCCGCCAGCACTGTCGATATTCTGGCGATCACCACCGACCAGTCCAACCGGATGACCGTAGCGGTGCGGATTGCCGACAAGGGACCGTTTCGCTTCCTGATCGACACCGGAGCCCAGAATACCGTGCTCAGCACCGTGCTGGCTGGACAACTTTCGCTACGCTCGACAGCGAAGGCGCGACTGATCGGGGTGGCCGGGGTCCAGGAAGTCGATACCGTCATTATCGACCAGATCGATCTGGGCCAACGCAGCTTTTACAGCCTGCTCGCGCCGTTGCTGGCCCGCGAGGACATCGGGGCCGATGGGATCCTGGGGCTAGACAGCCTGCAAGGCCAGCGGGTGCAGATCGATTTTCGCAAAGACCTGATCGCGGTTGACGACGCCAAAGCGCTCGGCGGCAATCGCGGCTATGACATCGTCGTCACCGCGCGCCGCCGCTCGGGCCAACTGATCTTGGCTGATGCATTGGTCGATGGGGTCAAGGTCAACGTAGTGATCGATACCGGCGCCGAATATTCGATCGGTAACCGCGCTTTGCAAAGCGCGCTGACCAAGCAGCACGGCCAAGGCACAGTCGTGCTCCGCAGCGTGACCGGGCAAGAGATTACTGCTGATCTTGGTATCGCCCGCAACCTCAAGATCAATGACATGAATTTCGTCAATGTGGTGATCGCTTATGCCGACGCGCCGCCGTTTGCGGTGTTGGGGCTGGCGCAAAAGCCCGCGCTGTTCCTGGGGATGCGCGATATGCGCGCGCTTGACCGGATCGCGATCGACTTTTCGACCCGGCGGATTTACTTCGATCTGCCGCAAGGGGCTTACCGCAACAATTACCGGTAACGCCGTTTTTGCATTTGCGCGTGGGCACCCTACATGGGGCCAATGTCGCCAGAACCGCCCCTAACGCCGCCGCGCGGTGTCGCGCACGATGGGTGGGGAACGCTGCGCCGGTTCCTGCCGTATCTGTGGCCCAGCGAGCGGCCCGGGCTGCGGCTGCGGATCGTGCTGGCTGGTGTCTTTGTGCTGGCTTCGATGGCGCTCAGCATGTCGATGGCGTTCTTCCTGAAATGGGCGATCGACGCGATGACCCTGAAAGGTCCGGCCGCGCTCCAGCTCGCGATGGCTTGGGTGGTGGCTTACGGGGCCGGACGGTTCGGTTCGGTCATCTTCGATAATTTGCGCAACATCGTGTTCGAACGCGTCGGTCAGGATGCCACCCGGCGGCTGGCCGAAGATGTGTTCGCGCGGCTTCACCGCCTGTCGCTGCGCTTCCACCTCGCGCGGCGCACCGGCGAAGTGACCAAGGTGATCGAGCGCGGCACCAAAAGCATCGATACGATGCTCTATTTCCTGCTGTTCAACATCGCGCCGACAATCATCCAGCTGATCGTGGTCGCGGTGATCTTTTACAATACTTTCGGCTGGGGGCTGGTGGCGGCGACCGCAGTGGCGGTGATCGCCTACATCGCGCTGACCCGCTGGATCACCGAATGGCGCACCCATCTGCGCGAAAAGATGAACCGGCTCGATGGGCAGGCGCTGTCGCGCGCGGTCGATTCGCTGCTCAATTACGAAACGGTCAAATATTTCGCCGCCGAACCGCGCGAGCAGGCCCGCTATGCGCAGGCCACCAGCGCCTATGCCGAGGCGGCAGTGAAATCCGAAAACTCGCTCGGGCTGCTCAACATTGTCCAGGCGCTGGTGGTCAACCTGCTGATGGCAGGCGCAATGGCCTGGACCGTCTATGGCTGGTCGCAAGGCAAATATACCATTGGCCAGCTGGTGTTCGTGCAGACGTACCTCACCCAGCTGTTCCGTCCGCTCGATATGCTGGGCATGGTGTACCGCACGATCCGTCAGGGACTGATCGATATGGCGGCGATGTTCGCGCTGATCGATACCGAGGTCGAAGTCCGCGATGCGCCCGGCGCGCCGGCGTTGGTGGTGAGCCGCGCGGCGCTGACGTTTGAAAACGTCGTATTCGGCTATGAGCCTGACCGCACAATCCTGAAGGGACTAAGCTTCGAGGTGCCGGCTGGCTGGCAAGTCGCGGTGGTCGGGCCATCGGGCGCGGGCAAGAGCACCATCGCGCGGCTGGTGTTCCGGTTCTATGATCCGTGGTCGGGCCGCATCCTGATCGATGGACAGGATATCCTCACTGTGACGCAGGCCAGCTTGCGCGCCGCCATTGGCATCGTCCCGCAGGATTCGGTGCTGTTCAACGACACCATCGGCTACAACATCGCCTATGGCCGCGACGGCGCCGACCTGGCCGAGATTGAGGCGGCGGCGCAAGGCGCGGCGCTGGCCGATCTGATCGCGCGGCTGCCGCAAGGCTTTGAAACGCCAGTGGGCGAGCGCGGACTGAAACTGTCGGGCGGCGAAAAACAGCGCGTCGCGATTGCCCGCACGCTGGTCAAGAACCCGCCGATCCTGCTGCTCGATGAGGCGACCTCGGCGCTCGACACTCGCACCGAACAGGATATCCTCGCCACGCTGCACCGGGTTTCCACGGGGCGCACCTCGCTCAGTATCGCGCACCGGCTCTCGACCATTGCCGACGCCGACCGGATTTTCGTGCTGAACGATGGTGCCTTGGCCGAGAGCGGCAGCCACAGTGAGTTACTACGCCGCGATGGGCTCTATGCCGATATGTGGAACCGGCAGGCTAACGAGGTCGAGAATGTGGTGGAGGCAGCGGAGTAGGGCTTACTTAGCTGCGCATCCTATTTCCGTTCATCTGAGCCTCAACAAGAAAGTTTGTGAGAACCTGTTCGATGAAAGGAGTAAGCGGCAGGCCGTTCAGGCGAGCAGTATCGCTCTTCAATGGATGCGTGAGAGTGCCCGGCCACCCAACACCCCATCCGACAAGCTGAGCTTCCACATCAACTTCATTCGTCAGCCAATCTGGCGCATGAAGAAAAATTCGCCTCATGGATTTACGCATCGCAACAAGCAGACCCGTCATAACTTCTGCATCATCCCCTAATGCCTTTCCTGTAGGTTGTATGTAATCAATCCAATTTCGCATCAAATGGGCATTGACCAATGCCCTGCTGCAAAGTTCACGTAGGGCGATTGTCGGCATTTGCGGAGACAAGGCGATACTTTCGGCGATCCCAATCGCATTAATTATGAGAAAGAGGCTGCAATGAGGCTGGTAGCTAAAACCAATGAAATCCTTGGTCTGACCCAAAGCTAGAAAGGACGGCTGGTTTTCTGAGTTATAGGTTATGCACTCGGCCAGCTGACGCCCAACATTAGGGGGGTATTGGCGATGGATACCAAGCGTGCCGCAGTCGCGACCTGTCCGCAACAGCACAT
>JANMBA010000248.1:0-14419 GCA_031360105.1 Novosphingobium sp. | reverse complement strand
GGGCAATCCCTATATTGTGCTTGCCAATTCGATCCCGCCCGAACGCACCGGGGTGTACATGGGGCTGTTCAACGTGATGATTTGCGCGCCGATGTTGCTCTATGCTGCCACTATGCCGTTCATGTACGGGCCGCTGCTGGGTGGCGATCCGCGCAACGCACTCAAATTCAGCGGGGTGCTGATGCTGTGCGCGGCGATTGCGGTGTGGCGCGTGCGTGAAACTGATCAAACGCCGGTACCTGCCCCGGCCTGATGACGGCGCGGCTCGCCATTCTGCACAGTGCCGAGGCTAGCCTCGTGCTCGAATGCTGCAGCGATGCTGCGCCGTTGTGGCGGCACCTGGGCGCGCGGGTGGAACTCGGCGAGCTGGCACCGCTGGCCGATGGCCGCACCGCCGCCTCGTTCTCGCTCGACGAAGATGTGCCGCAATCGGCAGCGCCGCCCGCTGGTCTCGGCTGGTTTGGCCTGGAGGCTTTGCAGTTAAGCCGCGCCGGACGCGGCTGTGTGCCGGTGTTCGGCGGTGCTGATGTAAGCCTAGCTGGCGATGCGATCACCATCGGTTTGCGGGACAACCAGGAAGGTTTGCTGCTCCAACAGCGCATCACGCTGGCCCCCGGCGGGGTATTTCTGTTCGACGCTCGGTTAGAAAATACTGGCACGATGGCGGTCACGCTGGACTGGCTGGCGAGCGCGATGGTGCCGCTGCCTGCGAGCAGTGCCGCGCTGGTCTCATGGCGCGGGCGGCACAACGCCGAGTTGCAGGAATGCGCCGAGCCAATGCCCGCGCACAGCTGGCGGCGCGAAACAAGGCGCGGGATTTCTGGCCACGGCGGACCGCCCGGCGTAATGGTGCTGGACGAAGGCAGCACATACCACACCGGGCTGGTCAATGCGCTGCAACTCGCGTGGTCGGGAGACAGCCGGATCGCGGCCGAACGCGACGACGAAGGCGGCTGGGTGCTGAGCGCGGGCGCAGTGCTGGCACCGGGCGAGGTAGTGCTCGCACCGGGACAAAGTTACACTGCGCCGCAAGGATTGTTGGCGATTTCAACCGCTGGCCGCAACGGTGCGAGCGCGCAGCACCATGCCGCGGTGCGCGCGCGGATCGCTTGGGCGGGCGGCGCCATGCGCCCGCGCCCGGTTCACCTCAACAGCTGGGAAGCGTGCTATTTCGATCACGACGAAGCGCGGATCGGCGCACTGGCTGAGGCCGCCGCCGCGATCGGGATTGAGCGGTTCGTGCTCGATGATGGCTGGTTCAAGGGCCGCACCAACGATACTGCCGGGCTGGGTGACTGGACCTGCGATCCGGTCAAATATCCGCGCGGATTAAAGCCGCTGGCCGATAAAGTGCGCGCGCTCGGGATGGAATTCGGGCTGTGGGTTGAACCCGAAATGGTCAACCCGGACAGCGATCTGTACCGCGCGCATCCTGACTGGGCCTTGGCACTGGAGGGCCGCGCTCGGCCGACTGCGCGGCATCAGCTGGTGCTCGATCTGCGCCGCGCGGAAGTGCGTGATTACCTGTTCGGCGCGCTTGATACGCTGCTATGCGGCGCGCCGATCAGCTACCTCAAATGGGATCACAACCGCGATCTGGCCCCGGCGGGCGGCGCGGCGCAAGTGCGCGGAACGTATGAATTGCTGGCGCGGCTGCGCACTGCGCATCCCGGGGTCGAGATCGAAGGCTGCGCGGGCGGCGGCGGGCGGTCGGACGCGGGGATTGTGCCCTACGTTCACCGGTTCTGGGCCAGCGATAACATCGATGCGGTCAGCCGGGCCAGCATCCAGCGCGGGTTTTTGGCGTTCCTGCCGCCCGAATTGATGGGCGCGCATATCGGGGCGAGCCCGGCGCATGCCACCGGGCGCAGCCAGTCGCTGGGCTTCCGCGCCGCAGTGGCAATGCCCGGTCACTTCGGGGTCGAACTTGATCCGCGCAAATTGGACGAGCGGGATCGCGCCGAGTTGGCTGAGTGGATTGCATTCTACAAGCAATGGCGCGGCGTCATACACGGCGGGCAGACCTGGCTGGGCGAGGGTGCCGATGGACTGATGTGGCAAGCGGCGGGCAGTGCTGACGAATTTCTATTGTTTGTGGCGCGGACGGATCCACCGCTTGATCGGCGGCCGCGCCCGCTGCGCTTGCCGTTTCTGGCTAAGACCAGCGTTGCCGATCTGCAATTGCTGCGGATCGGAGGCGGAACGCGCGGGTACGCGGCGCATCGCCCCCGGCTGTGGGACCGCCCGCAGCGCTTTACCGGATCGTGGCTGGCGCAAGCAGGTCTGCCGCTGCCACCGCTCAAGGCCGAAAGCGTGGCGATTTTCCATGGGAGGGCGGCGTGAGCCTGGCCGATCTGCCGCACCGCCGCCGCAACCTGCTGACCGGCGAATGGCTGCTGGTCTCACCGCACCGGGCCATGCGCCCGTGGCAAGGCGAGGCCGCTTCGCCGCCTGCGCCGCGTGCTGCGCGGCATGATCCGGCGTGTCACCTGTGTCCGGGCAACACCCGCGCGACCGGCGAGATCAATCCCTGCTATTCCGGCACGTTTGTGTTTCAGAACGATTTTGCTGCTCTGCTGGATGCGGGCGACGAGGGCGCGCCGCACGCACTGTTCGAAACCCAGCCCGCAACCGGCGAAGCGCGCGTGATCTGCTTTGCGCCCGATCACAGTACAACGCTCGCGCGGCTCGGGCCCGCTGCCTTGGCGCAAGTCATCGAATGCTGGTGCGCGCAATCGGCTGAGCTTGGTGCCAAGTGGGCGCACGTGCAGCTCTTCGAGAACAAAGGCGCGATGATGGGCGCATCAAGCCCGCATCCGCATGGTCAGGTTTGGGCGAGCGACTTCGTACCCGAAATTGTGACCAAAGAAGACGTCAGCCAGCGGCTGTTTTATGCTGAACGCGGCACGGTTTTGCTGGGTGCCGTGGCGGAGGCTGAACTGGCCGATGGCAGCCGGGTGGTCGAGGCCAACGAACATTGGCTGGCGGTGGTGCCGCACTGGGCAGCGTGGCCGTTCGAGACCCTGCTGATCGCGCGTGATCCGGTGGCGCGGCTGGAAGACTTGTCGGCAGCGGCGCGGGCCGCACTGGGCGCGATCATCGCGGCGCTGTTGCAGCGCTATGATGCACTGTTCGATTGTGATTTCCCCTATTCGATGGGTTGGCACGGCGCGCCGCATAGGCTGGGCGGCGACACCGCGCATTGGCGGCTGCACGCGCATTTCCTGCCGCCGTTGCTGCGCTCGGCCAGCGTGCGCAAACACATGGTCGGGTTCGAACTGCTCGGCGAGGTGCAGCGTGATCTGACCCCCGAAGCCGCAGCGCAGCGGCTGCGCGCGGTAAGGATTGCGCCATGACCCCGCAGCAGCGCGCCCACGCCGGGTTCATCGCGGCCTTCGGCACCGCGCCGGACGGGATTGAATTTGCGCCCGGGCGAGTCAACCTGATGGGTGATCATGTCGATTACAACGCCGGGCTGGTGTTGCCGATGCCGCTGTCAACCGGAACCGCCGTGGCGTGGGGCCGCGCCGATGGACCGCTGATCGAAGCCGTCGCGCTCGATCTGGACAGCGCCACCGACAGCTTCGATCCGGGCGCGATCAGCCATGATGCCGATGGCGATTGGCGGGCATACTTGCGCGGGATGAGCGCCGAACTGGCCCGGGCTGGACTGCCCGTCGGCCTTGCCAGGCTGGTGATTGCTGGATCGATCCCACGCGGTTCGGGGCTGTCATCCTCGGCCTCGCTGTGTATTGCGCTGGGCCGTGCGCTGGGGGCGTCTGCTGGACAACAAGCGCCGCCGCAAGCCTTGGCCTTGGCGGCGCAAGCGGCCGAACACAACTGGGCCGGGGTCAATTGCGGGATCATGGATCAGATGGCGGTGGCGACGGGTCAGCAAGGCCATGCCTTGCTGCTCGATTGCCGCGATCTGACCACCCGGACAATCGCGCTGCCGATCGGCTGGGCGGTGTTGATCGTGCAATCAGGCGTAGTGCGCGGGCTGGTCGATGGACACTACAATGCGCGCCGTCTGGATTGCGAAGCCGCTGCCTGCGCGCTCGGCGTTGCCGCTTTGCGCGATGCCAGTGAAAAGCAGATTGCAGCGAGTGCGCTCGGGCCGGTGGTCCGCCGCCGCGCGCTTCATGTGGTGCAGGAAATTGCCCGCACGCGCGCCGCTGTCAGCGCCATTGAGACCGCCGATCTTACCGCGCTGGGCGTGCTGATGCGCGCGAGCCACGCCTCGTTACGCGATCAGTTCGAAGTCAGCGTGCCGCCGGTTGATGCGCTGGCTGACCTGCTGAACGCGGCGATCGGGGCAAATGGCGGAGCGCGAATGACGGGCGGCGGATTTGGCGGCGCGGTAGTCGCGGTGCTGGCCGACCGGGATGTACCGCGCGTGCTCAGCGCGCTTGAGGCAGGCTATGCCGTACCCGGCGGGCGGCTAACTCAGGTGATGATCGAAGGGGCCGCAGGAATTATGGCAGGGACAGCAGGGTGAGCGATTTCGAGGCAAATCTGATCGCGAATGGTGTGACGCGGTGGCGTCCGGCGGCGATGACCGGGGCCGAGATCGGCTTGATCAGGCCGGATGATGCGGTGCCAATCCTGCCCGGCCTGGACCTGTGGGACAGCTGGCCGTTGGCGCATGAAGATGGCCGCACCGCGCAGATTGCAGGCCGTGAATACTGGTTCTTCCTGAGCGCGCCGTGCTTTGCCGATCCCGGCCAGCGCCACGATGCCGCGCGGATCAGGCTAGCCTCGCACGGCGCGGACGGGTGGCGCGATCACGGCGATGCCATGCCGCACAGCCTCAGCCCCGGTTCGCGTGAATGGGCCGGGTCGGCGGTGCTGCACGATGACGGATCCAGCGTAACACTGTTCTTCACCGCAGCCGGCCGGCAGGGGCAGGACCAGAGCTTTGAACAGCGGCTGTTTAGCGCCGCGGGGACACTCACTAGTGACATTCTAGGCGGCAGCAACGGTCCGGGCGGCTGGCAGGCGCCGACCGAATTGGTTCAGGCTGACGGTCTGCGCTATACTGTGGCGGCTGAGGCCGATGGCCGCCCGGGCATGATCAAAGCCTTTCGCGATCCGGCCTGGTTCCGCGATCCGGCCACCGGCCAGCGCCATGTGCTGTTCACCGCCAGCGCCGGATGGAGCCCGCAGGATTACAACGGCGTGGTCGGGATCGCCACGCTGGGCAATAGCGGACAATGGCAGCTGGGCGATCCGCTGATCGAAGCAGTCGGGGTCAACAACGAACTTGAACGGCCGCACGTGGTGGTGCGCGATGGACGCTATTATCTGTTCTGGTCAACCCAGCGCCGCACGTTCGATCCCGCCGGGCCGAGTGGTCCGAACGGGCTTTATGCGATGGTCGCCGATGCGCTGATGGGCCCATACCGTCCGGTCAATGGATCGGGCCTGATCGCGGGCAATCCCGCCGCAGAACCCACGCAATGCTATAGCTGGTGGGTCACTGGCGAGGGGGCGGTGTGGAGCTTCATCGATCACTGGGGGATGCAGGGGCGCAGCTTTGCGGCGCACCCTGAATTGCTCCGTAGCCAGTTCGGCGGCACCCCGTCGCCAGTCTTCCAGCTTGCCTTTGCTGGTGACACAGTCACCATCGTCTGATCAGGATTTTCCCGTGCGCCCGCAATACCACTACGCCGCTGCCGCAAATTGGCTGAGCGATCCCAACGGCTTGGTCCATTGGAACGACGAATGGCACCTGTTCTATCAGCATAACCCGCATGGCGAAGACTGGGGCCACATGAGCTGGGGCCATGCGGTCAGCCGCGATCTGGCGCGGTGGGAAGAATTGCCGCCCGCGCTGACCGGCGATGAACTGGGGATGATATTCTCCGGCTCGGCGGTGATTGATCACACCAATACTGCCGGGTTCGGAGCCGAAGCGATGGTCGCGATTTACACCAGCGCCACTTGCACCCCGCAGCGCCAGACCCAAAGCCTCGCCTGGAGCAATGATCACGGGCGTTCATGGCACAAATACGCAGGCAACCCGGTGCTCGATGCCGGGCTGGCTGATTTCCGTGATCCCAACGTGTTCTGGCACGCACCAAGCGAGCGCTGGATCATGGTGGTGGCGCTGTCCGATCAGAACCGGGTGCTGATTTATGGGTCGGGTGATCTGAAGGCTTGGGAGGAATTGTCCGGGATTTCGGGCGCGGAAGCTCCGGGGCATTTGTGGGAATGCCCGCTGCTGATCGAACTGCCGGTCGAAGGCGAAGCGGTTACGCGCTGGCTGTTCAAGATCGATGTGCTGAGCGGCGCGCCGGGTTCGGGCGCGATCTATCGCACCGGCACGTTCGATGGGCAGCGGTTTCAGCCCGATCCGCAAGGTTGGCTGGCGCTCGACGGCGGAACCGATTTCTATGCCGCGATCGCCTGGCACGAGCCGCGCGATGAACTGGGCCGCCCGCTGTGGATCGGGTGGCTGGGTAACCATGCCTATCAGGCGCAGTTGCCGCTGCAAGGCTGGCGCGGGGCGATGAGCTTGCCGCGCCGCCTGTCACTGTGCCGGGATGGCGCAGGGTACCGGTTGCGGCAGGACATCGCCGAAGCGGCGGTGGCTGCGGTGCCGTTGGCGCAGCTAAGCCAAACTGCGCTGCAACCATCCTCGTGGCTCGAATTGCCGGGCGATCAGGATTTTGCACTGCGGATCGAGGATGACGACGCCCGCTTGCTGCTGATCGAGCGGCGCGCCAACCTGGTGCAAGTCACCCGCCGCGATTCAGCAGCGCCGTATCTCGATACAGTGCAGCAAGTGCGGCTGGGCAGTACCGCACCGGTAAAAGTCTGGCTCGATGTCGGCAGCCTCGAGCTGCTGGGCGATGCTGGCTGCACGGCCTTATCAATCCAGCACCGGCTGCGCGGCACCCAATTTGTGATGCAATACGAGCCGAGCGATAACGCCGGAGATTAGCGATTTCAGGCGGTATCGCGGCGGATCAGCTGGGCGGACATTTCGAGCGAGGGCGTGTCGGCCCCGCCAATCCGATCGAACAACGCATTGACCATTGCCCGTGCGCCGGCGGGAATACTCTGGCTGATAGTAGTCAGCCGCGGAATGGTTTGTTCTGCCAGCGGCAAATCGTCGAACCCGGTGACTGAAATATCTTGCGGCACGCTGATCCCGCGATCAGCTAGCGCGCGCACCGCATGCATGGCGATCAGATCCGAAGCAGCAGCAATCCCGTCAACTTCGGACTTGATCCGTTCAATATGCGCAGCGATGTCTTCGGCCATCACGTCCGAGGCGAGGTGCGTATCAAGCTTGAGCGGCGCGGGCAGGCCCGCCGCCGCCGCTGCATCGCAGAGCCCGTCAAACCGGTCCTTAAGTTCGGGCGCGATCGCCTCGCCCAAGAAGGCGAGCCGCGTGCGCCCGGCCGCGATCAGGCATTCGCCCGCCAATTGCCCGCCCTTGCGGTTATCAACGCCGACGGTGCAGTGGACCTGGCCGGGCCGGTGGCTGCCCCAGACCACCATCGGGCGGTACCATTGTGCAACCCGCTCGATCGCTTCGAACTGGTTTGATTGGCCGATCAGCAGCACCCCGTCGAGCATGCCCGAATCAACGATTCGTTCCAGCCAGTCGTCCGCGTCGGGGATCACCCGGCTGAGCATAATGTCATACCCGCTCTCTGTCAGAGCATCGGCCAGGTGGCCCAGGATCGCCATAAAGAACGGATCGGACAAGTGCTGGCGCTGTTCGTGCCCCAATGGCACCACCACGCCGATCACCTTGGTTTCCTGCACCCGCAGCCGCCGCGCCATCTGGTTCGGGCGAAAGCCGTGCGCGCGGGCCAGCGCCTGGATCCGCTCGCGGGTGTCCTTGTTGACCAGCGATTTATCCGCCAACGCGCGCGACACCGTGCCGGTTGACACCCCGGCCAGACGCGCCAGTTCCGCAATGTTGCGAATTCGTGCAGGAGCAGGCGGAAGATCGGACATGGTTGGCATGAAATCCTGAGCGGGGGCGGCAATCGATATGCAATGCGCGGTGCGAAGCTGGACTGTCAACCACCGGGCGCTGCCACGCAGTATCCCGGCCCGACACAAGCACCTGAAAGCAGAGGATAGGCGGTGAGCAACAATAATTGCAATCGATTTAAAAATGCTGTTGCAATCGATTGTTATATGTGACAGGCAGACTGCACGACTTGTGACCGACAAGCGCGAATCCTTTGGAGGGGATAGGGTATGAAGAAATCCATTTTGCGCAATTGCGTGTCCGTCGCAGCAATCGTCGCGGTCGGCCTGTTTGCGGTTCCAGCCAGTGCGCAAGTCGCCGCAGCGCCAGCCGCCGATGATGACAGCGCCACTGGGCTCGACGAAATCGTCGTCACGGCCTCGGGCAAAGACAAAACCAAACTCAACAGCTCGGTTTCCTCAACCAGCGTCGATGCCGCCACGATCGAAGGACTGCATCCCTCGTCGGAAGCCGAAGTGTTCCGCCTGATCCCAGGTATTCAGGTGCCGGGTACGTCAGGTCCGGGCGGTAACTCGAACATTGCTGTGCGCGGGCTGCCCGTCGCCACCGGCGGTTCGCCGTTCGTCCAGATCCAGGAAGACGGCCTGCCGACCGTGCTGTTTGGCGATATCCAGTTCGGCAACAACGATTACTGGACCCATTACGACGCCAGCGTTGAGCGGGTGGAATCGGTGCGCGGCGGCGGTGCTACAACCTATGCCTCGCAAGCGCCCGGCGCGGTCATCAACTACATCAGCAACACCGGCCAGAAAGAAGGCGGCTTCGTGCGCTTGTCCGCTGGGCTCAACTTCAATGAAACCAAGGTCGATTTCCGCTATGGCGGCCCGCTGAACGATACCCTGCGGTTTGCGATTGGCGGCTATTTCAAGACCGGGCGCGGCCCGCTCCACGCCGGGTTCAACGTCTCTGACAGCCTTCAGATCAAAGGCAACCTGACCAAGGAGTTCGCTGACGGCAAAGGTTACTTCCGCTTGCTGTTCAAGGTCGCCGATACCAAGGAACCGAATTACACCGGCGCACCGGCGCTCGCCACGGTGAGCGGCAACAAAGTCTCGAATGTGCAGCCTTTTCCGGGCTTCGATGGCCGCGATCAGTCAAACTATTCGATCTATAACCAGAACTTCCTGATCTATAACCGCACTGGTCAGCTTGAGCGGGTCGGAATGGATGGGATCCGCACCAAGGCGACGTCGCTGGGCGGTCAGTTGCACTATGAATTCGGCGATAACATCACCGTCGATGACAATATGCGCTGGACCAAGATGAGCGGCAGCTTTTCGGCGCCGTTCCTGAACGCGACGCGGGCGGCGGGTATTGTCGGTTCGACGGTTTCGCTAAACGGTGTGCCCTACGACACGGTCGGATCGATCCGCTACGCCTCGGGGCCCAAAGCAGGCCAGACCTTCACCGGCACTTACCTTGATAACAACGTCAACGTCCGCACCAACATCCGCGATATCGGCAGCACCGCTAACGATCTGGCACTGGCCGCCAAGTTCGATCTGAGCGCTGGGGCCAAAGTCACGGTGCGCGGCGGGTTCTTCTACATGAACCAGAAAATCGCGATGGACTGGCACGTCGACAAATCATTGCGCGAATTGAGCGGGAGCAATCCTTCGCAGCTCGACTTGTACAGCACCACCGGGGCCAAGCTGACGCAGGAAGGCGTGTCGGGCTATAACAACAATTGGGGCAATTGCTGCGCCCGCGACTATGATCTGTCTTACACCAACACCGCGCCTTACGCGGCGCTGGAACTCGATAGCGATCTGTTCAACCTCGATGGTTCGGTGCGGTTTGAAAACGTCCATGCCTCGGGCGGCGGAACGCAAGGCGGGGCTGAGTTTCTGGTAAATTCAAGCGGGGTCAATATCCCGGCGATCACCAGCAATTCGGTGCGCGAAGTGCTCAACTATTCGCGCAGCTACACCTCGTGGACTGCGGGCGCGCTGTTCAAGGTCAATTCCAACACCAGCCTGTTTGCGCGCGCTTCGCGCGGCGGGCGGTTCAATGGTGACCGGCAAACGTTCGGTGGCAAGATCACCAGAGACGGTTCGCTGTGCACCGGCGTGCAGGCCAAAGCTGGCACACTGGGCTGTGCCGCTGATGGCGTCACCCCATCGGTTGATTTCGTCAAGCAGTACGAACTGGGGCTGAAAAACCGCGGCGGCTTGCTCGGCGGGCGTTACACGATGGAACTGACCGCGCTGAAAGGCAGCTTCAAGCAATCGACGTTCGAGCTGTCCGCAACGCGTTGCCCCGGCGGCGCTGGCGGCTGCGTGATCGATGCGCGCTACAAGTCATACGGGCTTGAATTCTACGGCACCTATCGCACTGGCGGGTTCAGCCTAGTTGGCAACGCCACCTATACCAAAGCTACGCGTTCGGGCACTAATGCGACCGGCAATCCCACGCCGTTCACCAAAGCGCCGTACATGCCGGACCTCATCTACACCGTGCTGGCTAGCTATGACTTGGGTGACATGGTCACCGTCGGGGTCTCGACCTCCGGGCAGTCGTCGATCATCGACGATGCCGGGCGCTCGTATCCGGGCGGCGCGGTGGTCGGGGTAAACCTCGCGATCCGGCCAATCCAGGGGCTCGAATTCGGGATCCAGGGTTACAACGTGTTCAACCGTTATGATCTGCGCGGCAGTGGCAACCTGGCGGATAGCTCGGTCACCCCGGCGGTGATCGGCACCGCCCCAGCGCTGGGCCGGACGTGGACTGCTTCGGTCAAGTACAGCTTCTGATCGAAAATACACCCGCAACAGGGTCGCAAGGGGGAGAGGCAGTCAATCGGCTGCCTCTCCCTTTTTTTCAGGTGGGATCGACATTGTGCGGCCCGCCTAGCAGGACGTGTCGATGGGCAACTTGAAAGATCAGGCCATTGCTGCACGCGCACGTGCCTTCGCGCTGCGTGAGGCGCAAGACCTGACCGCCGCCGCCGCTGAATTTGCCGCTGGGGCCGCCTGTTATCCGCGCGATCCCGCGCTCGCGTTCGGCCTCGCGCAGACCCGCTACGAACTGGGCGATCCGGCGGCTGACCTGTTCGCGCAGGCCGCCGCGCTCGCGCCGGGTAATCTGGATATTGTGCGCAATCAGGCGCTGGCTCTGATCTCTGAAGATCGCGCAGAGGCGGCGCGCAGGCTGCTGGAAGCAGGGCTGGCACAGCAACCCGATTGGCTGGGCGGGCACAAGGCGCTCGCCACGCTCAACTGGACCAGCGGCAATCGCGCCGGGTTCAGCGATCATCTGGCCCCGGCCTGCCGGGCGCAGCCGCACAACGCCGCTTTATGGCTCGCGTGGTTTCGCAATCTGGCACAAGCGCGCGATTGGGCGGGGGCCAACGCAGTGCTCGATCAGGCCGAACTGCATCTGGGCACCACCCCTGCAATTCAGGTTTCGAGGCTGTTCGTCGCGGTCGAGAGCGGCGCGCCACATGCTGCGGCGCTGATCGCGGCAACCGCCCAGTTTCGCGGCGATGTGTCGAGCCTATGCCGGATCCGTTACGCGCTGCGCAGCGGTGATCCGGCCCGCGCCGCGGCCGAGGCTTTGCCTCTGACCACCGGGCCATCGGCCGCGCTGTACTGGCCCTATCTGTCTCTGGCCTGGCGGCTGCTCGGCGATGATCGCGCGGAGTGGCTCGACCAGCCCGAACGCTTGATCCAGACGTTCGATTGCGGCTGGAGCGCTGCGGAGCTGAACGAATTGGCCGAGGTGCTGCGCGGCCTCCACACCGCAGCGGCGCCGTACCTGGAACAATCGGTGCGCGGCGGCACGCAGACTGATCGCTCGGTGCTGCTGCGCCGCGAAGCGCCGTTGCAGCGGATCAAACCGCGGCTGCTCGAACTGATCCGCGACTATGCCGCTGCGCTGCCTCCGCATGATCCCGCGCACCCCTTGCTTGGCGCGCCGCGCGGTTCGCTGTTGATCGAAGGAAGCTGGTCAGTGCGACTGGCGCAGCAGGGGTATAATGTCCCGCACACGCATGCGCTGGGCTGGCTCTCGACCGCGTTCTATGTCGCCTTACCAGACCCTACGCAGCTCGGCGCACCGCCCGCTGGTCATATCGCCTTTGGTCAGCCGCCGGCCGAGCTTAACCTGCCGCTTGCACCCTATCGCACGATTGCACCGGCGGCCGGGCGGTTGGCGGTATTCCCTTCGACCATGTGGCACGCCACGGTGCCGTTCGAGCAAGGCGAGCGGTTGGTGATCGCCTTCGACATCCGCCGTCCTGCAGCCTAGGTACCAGTCATGCCAAACGAAAATTCGATCCGGTCGGTGGTGATTGTGGGCGGCGGGACGGCCGGCTGGATGACCGCCGCCGCGCTGGCCAATGCAATCCGCACCGGCTGTACGATCACGCTGATCGAAAGCGATGAGATCGGCACTGTCGGGGTGGGTGAGGCCACCATTCCGCCGATCAAGACTTTTAACGAAACGCTGGGGATTGATGAGAACGAATTCGTTAAATCCACGCAAGGCTCGTTCAAGCTGGGGATTGAATTCGCCGATTGGGGCGCACTGGGGCAGCGCTATTTTCACCCGTTCGGCACCTATGGCCGCAACTTCGACTTCCTGCCGCTGCACCAGTATTGGCTGGCCGCCCATGCCCGAGGCGAAGCACCCGAATTGCAAGAGCTGTGCATGGCCTGGGCTGCGGCCAAGCGCGGCAAATTTGCCCCGCCGCTGGCCGAACAGCGTAGCGTGCTGTCCACTTACGATTACGCCTATCATTTCGATGCCGGGCTCTATGCCCAATTTCTGCGGCGCTACGCCGAAGCGCGCGGCGTGGTGCGGATTGAGGGGAAGATTGGCGATGCCGGGTTAAACGGGACAACTGGCCACGTCTCGCATGTCACCTTGCAGGATGGACGCCAGATCGCGGGCGACCTGTTTGTCGATTGCTCGGGCTTTCGCGGCTTGCTGATCGAAGGCGCGCTGGACACCGGTTACCAGGATTGGCGCCGCTGGCTGCCCTGCGACAGCGCCTATGCCGCACCTTGCGCGCGCGCTGGCGATTTCACCCCTTACACCCGCTCCACTGCCCGCTCCGCCGGGTGGCAATGGCGGATCCCGCTGCAACACCGCACCGGCAACGGTTATGTCTTTTGCAGCCAGTTCATTTCAGACGATGAAGCTGCCGGGACACTCATGGCCAACCTTGATGGCGAAGCACTGGGCGATCCGCGCAAATTGAGCTTCGTAACCGGGCGGCGTAACCTGTTCTGGAACCGCAACGTAATCGCGATCGGGCTGTCAGGCGGGTTTATGGAACCGCTGGAATCAACCTCGATCCATCTCATTCAAGCGGGCATTGCCAAGCTGATCGCGCTGTTCCCTGACCGCAATTTCGATCCGCTGGTCAGCGATGAATACAACCGGTTGGCGATTGCCGAATTTGAACGGATCCGCGATTTCATCATCCTGCACTATAAGCTGACAACCCGCGCTGACAGTGAACTGTGGCGCTATTGCGCGGCGATGGAAGTGCCCGAAACAGTTACGTGGAAAATCGAACATTTTCGCCGCAATGGCCGCTTGGTGCAGCGCGATGCGGACCTGTTCGGCCCGCCCAGTTGGCTCGCGGTGCATATCGGGCAGGGCAATATGCCCCAAGCCACCGACCCGCTGCTGCCATTGCGCGGAACCGATCACGCCGAGCACTTGCGCAAGCTGGAAGCCGCGCTGGCCCGCGCGGCTGAAGCGATGCCGAGCCATGCGGATTACATCGCGGCAAACTGCGCAGCAGGTTAACCCAGCGCGCGCTGGCCCAGCGCAATCGCTCCGGTAATTCCGGCTTGATCGCCCAGCCCCGGGGTGACGATGTAGCGTTCCAGTCCGGGATCGAGCTGCGGCGCTTTGATATAGCCTGCCAGCCGCCGCTCGGTCGCCGCGCGCAGGGCTTCGATCAGGCCCGGCGCTTTCATCACCCCGCCGCCGAACACTAGCCGGTCAGGCATATGCAGCAGCACCAGATTGACCGCGAGCTGCGCGATATAGTCCGCGATCAGCTCGATTTTGTCCTGCGGGCTGGCCAGTTCGGCCAGGTTTTTGCCCCAGCGCGCTTCGATCGCAGGCCCAGCGGCCAGACCTTCCAAGCAATCGCCGTGGAACGGGCAAAAACCGGGGTAAGGATCAAGCGCAGGATTGCGGGCCACGCCGATGTGCCCGCTTTCAAAGTGGGAGAAACCCATGATCGAGCTGCCCTGATGCAGCACCCCGCTGCCCACCCCGGTGCCGATCGTGGTGTAAGCCAGCGTAGCGCAACCCTGGCCTGCGCCGTGGAGCCATTCGCCCAAGGCGGCGCCGTTGACGTCAGTATCGACGACTATCGGCGCGCCAAATTGGCTCAACACGTTGTGGAACCGCGCGCCCGCCCAGCTGGGCTTGGGCGTGGTG
>JANMBA010000227.1:0-2765 GCA_031360105.1 Novosphingobium sp. | reverse complement strand
GCGCTGATTGCCAAACATCTGCTGCCGCTGCTGCCGCGCAGCCGCCGCGCAGTGTTCGCGGTGCTGTCAGCCCGCGTTGGCTCGATCAGCGACAACCGGCTGGGCGGCTGGCACAGCTACCGCGCCGCCAAAGCCGCGCTTAACATGCTGATCGCCAGTTTCGCGATCGAGTGCCGCCGCAGCCACCCGCACGCGGTGATCGCGGCGCTGCACCCCGGCACGGTCGATACCGCGCTGTCCGCGCCGTTCCAGCGGGGCTTGCGCGAAGGACAATTGAACAGTCCCGCCGTCAGCGCCGCCGCTATGTTGGCGGTGTTGGACAAGCTGCAACCCGGCGACAGCGGCGGTCTGTTCGCGTGGGATGGCGCGCGACTCGCGTGGTAGCCAGGATCAGCTGTGAACTGCCGCGATAATCGGCCCGGCCACACCGGTCTGCACCAGTACGGCGGTCTTGAGCCCGGCCTGCTTGCTCGCGGGCAAAGCAAAGCTGTGCGTCCCGCCGGTGAATTTGCCCAGCAGCGCAAATTCGCGCACGACATTGCGGTGCGGCAGGGTCCGCCCGCCGTTCTCACCAGCCTTGATCGGAATTTGAACGATCCGCGGATCATAGCGCACCAGATAGACTGAGCTGGCCGGGATGGCACCCGCAACCGTCACTTGTGCAGCGCCCAACGACACACTGAGCCCGTCGCCGCCCCGATCGAACCGGCGCAGCGCTTGTTCGACCTCGCCGCGCGCCGTGCCGACCACATCGCCGCGTCCGTTGACCACCACTTGCGGCGTGAACACCCCGTCATGGCCCAAGGCGCCGGCATAGGCGTGCTGGCGGGAAGTGAACGATGCTTGCGCAAAGCTGTCTTTCCAGCCCAGGTAATCCCAATAAGTTACCTGCCATGACAGCGTCAGCACGCCGGGACGATCAGCCAGAGCCATGACATTGGCATTGGCCGGCGGGCACGACGAGCAGCCCTGGCTCTGGAACAGTTCGATCACTTGTACGCCGTGACCAGATGCCGCTGGCGGCGCGGCGGCTTGGCCGGGCGCGCAAGCAGCCAATGCCGCCGTAAGCAGAGCGGCCACGCCGATGCGATGAAGCAAGCTAGAACGGTCCATGCGCGGTGTCTCCCGGTTCGACACCTGGCAATTCGCTGCTTTGCACGATTTGGTTACAGCACTGCTGGACCCGGTACACTACTTCTGGTCGGGCGCTTTCGCCTTGTCATCGGGCTTGGCCGCAGACTTCAGCGCCGCACTGGACGAAGCCAGCAAGTTCGCCAGCTGGCTCTTGAGGCTCTGGATCCGCATCAGGTTCGCCTCCAATTCGCCCGCTTCGCTCACCGAACTGGACGACGCGGCAATCCGGTCGGCATCGGCGGCCAAAGCACGGGCGCGGTCGGCGTTGTCCTTGCGCAGCTTGTACGATTGCCGTTTGGTTCCAGAAGCAAATAGCCCCGGCTTCTCAAGCCCGGCAAGCCCGGCAACTTGCGCAGCAATCCGGCCAATCTCACCCCGCGCAGTTTCGATCGCGCCGTGCGAGCGGGTCAGGCGTTCTTTTAGCCGGTCGGTATCAGCCGCGGCGGCGCGGGCCGATGCGACCGCCGGGGTGATCGGTGAGCCAATCAGCGCGCTGTAAGCAGCCACCGCCGAGCGCGCCGCAACCAGCGAGCGAACCGCGTTCGATGCCCGCCCCGAAGTACCAACCGCCGCGCCAAGATTGGCTCTGGCACCGCGCGCCCGGTTCAACGCGCGATCGACAATCGCGGCGCCTTCGGGGGTAAATTGGCGTCTGGCCGCGGCGGCGGCTTGCTCTTGATTCCTCAACCAGCGGTCAGCATCGCTCAACAGCGCCGCGCCTTGCTGCCGGACAAGCGCCGCAGCAGTGCCGTTCACTTGCTGCGTGAGCGCGGGATTGGCCGGGTCAGCAGCGCTTTGGGCGAGCAGCGCGGCCAGCTTTTGCTGACCTGCCCCCAGCGCCGCAAGCTCGCCCGGCGATCGCCCGGCACCGCGCGATGCGCTGATCAGCGCAGCCATCGCCCCGGCCAGCGGCTGGCCAGCACTGGCATCGGGCGCAGCAACTGTGGTTTCGGTGGGTGCAGTCAGCCCCAGATCAGCGAGCACTGCGGCAGGGGCCGCCACGACCGCCGTGACCGGCGTGCCCGCAGTGCCGCCCGTCAACCATACTGCGCCGCCAATGCCCGCCAGCGCCACCGCGGCGACCACAGCGGCAACGCGCGGCAGCACGGATTTGCTTCCCTTGCCCGCCGCTATGCCAGCATCATTCGCCGCCGCCAGCGGCTGCTTGACTGGCTTTGCTTCCGGCAGCGCGGGGTTAATCAGGTATTGGTCGCTCGGCGCTGGAGTGGGCTCATCCGCAGGCGGCTTGCCGCGGGTTCGCTTGGCTGCCGGAACCTTGCCAGCCACGAATGGAATGGCACTGGGCGCGATAACCGCGGGGTTATCAGTCGGTTCAGGCGTCTGGCCAGGATCAAAGGCCACCACTGGCGCTGCTGTCAGTGGCTCCAGCACCATCGTGGCAGCTTTCGCCCCGGCACTTTTGGCCGCCGCCTGCAGTTCGCGCGCCACCGGATCAGCTGCGCGTTCCTGACTGACAGGTACCGCAGCTTGGCCATCAATGCTGATCCACAAGCGCCGCAAGGTTGCGATATGCGCGGCGCTGCGATCGCGCAGATGTTCGTCGCGCCCGATCTGCCAGACATGCTGGTCAAGCGGCACCGCCGCCTCCGCCGAACGGATTTGACGCATCA
>JANMBA010000218.1:0-8681 GCA_031360105.1 Novosphingobium sp. | reverse complement strand
ACCGGGTTTCCGCCGAACGCCGCCTTGGCCGCATCGTCGTAAAGGCATGGGCGGCCATCAGCCATCACCCACCACCACGGCTCACCGATTTGAAACCGCACCGGCAGCCCAGCCTCCTTGAGCAGCGCCACGAACCCCGCCGCAGCCCCCCGCAGCCACGCCATCGCCGCGCTGTTCGCGGGCGACAGCAGGGCCGACGGCGGATCCCACGTGGTGCGCGCTGCGCTGCCATCGCTGGCGCGCTGCTGCCACGTATCGGGGCAATGCTGGGCCAGCAGCTCGTACGACAGCGAGGCGATCGGGGAATAGCCAGCCAGCTTGGCTAAGGCGAAGAAATTGCGGTGCCAGGCCTTGGCCGGGGTGCACAGCACCTCGCCGCTGCCCGGCACGAGATAGCCGCCACCGTTCGCGCCGAGCTGCATGAAGTGGCTCATCCCGACATAGTGCAAAATGCTGCCGCGATAGCCCAATTGCAATGCGTTGCGGATCAGCCGTGCAGGCGCTTGGTTGCAGCTATCGTCGTAAGCGGTGGCCACGGCTAGCCCGTGCGGCGGAACCATCACATCGCCGATTTCCAGCAGCGCACCGCGCCCCTCGCAAGTGATCCCCGATAGTTCGGCCCAGCCCTCAGCCGGAACGGCCAGCGGCGCGATGCTGGCGGCGACGTAGCCCGCCGCGACCAGCGAAATGAACATCCGGTCGATATCGCCAGGATAGACCGGATCGGCCTGGCCCGGCAGCAGGAAGCCGCCCGATAACGCCGAAAAATTGAGCGTGATCTGCGCGTCGGCCGCGCTACCCTGCGCATAGTTCCACAGCCGCACATACCATGACCGCGCTTGTCCGGCAGCATCGCGGCCCTCGATCGTCAAGGTCGGGCCGTTGACCGCGTCGAGCGCGATCACCCCGCCCGATTTCCAGCGGAACCGCAGCGTGGTGCGGGCATAGTCGCGGTTGGTGGCATAGGCGGTCAGCGGGTGATCGAACCGGTCGGCCGAATCCCAGATGATCCCGGCCAAATCGCCTTGGCGCAGGAACACGGCATCGATCCGCAGCGCATCGGGCGCGGTGGTGGTGAGTGCGGCCATCATCGGGCGCGGGAAATTGACCGTCCAGAACTGCGGGTCGAAACGCTGGATCCAGTCGCTGTCCTGCCCTTCGCGGGCGGCTGCGAGCCAACAGGCCATGGGGCAAATTTCCTTTAAGCTTCGGCCAGCGCGCGGCGGACCGCGCTGGCGACTTGGCGACTGGAGCGTTGCAGCGCCTGCGGGGTGCTGGTCCCGGCAGGGGCGTTTATGTTGATCGAGACTTTGACAGCGCGGGGCTGGCCGCCAAATCCAGTCTCGATTCGCCCGGCGCTGCTGGGCATGAACAGTTCGGGTCCGCGCTCGCCGACCATATAGCCGCGCCCTGGGGTCACCGGGCCGCCAGTGGCGCGGCCGGGCGAACCAAGCAGCGAGCTGAGCAGGCTGCCGATGCTGCCGATCAGGTTGCCGGTGCCGTTACCACTCCCATTCCCGCCGCCGCCAAGGCCAATCGAGCTGAACAGATTGTTGAGCGAGCGCGAGGCGATCTGGTCGATCACGCCCAGCGCGATCCGCCGCAAATCCTCGAACCCGATGCTGCCCTTGCGCAGCGCGGTCAGCAGCCCGCGTTCGAGCACATCGCCGGCCCGGGAAAAGCCATCGACCAAGGTTCCATCAAAGCTGCTGCGCATCGCGGCCACATCGCTGGCAAAGGCCTGCGTGTTGGCGCGGACATCGATCGTCAGGCTTTCCACACTATCGGGCATTGTCGCGCTCCATCAGGCGGTTAAGATCATCGCGGGCCAAGGTCTGGCTATCGCTGGCATAAGGGGCGAGGATCGCCGCGAGTTCAGCCGGGGTGGCGCGCCAGAATTCAGGCGGTCGCCAGCCCAGCAGCCGCGCCGCCAGCCCGCCCAGCCGCGCTGCGCCGGGACCGAATGCCACGCTCATGCGGCGGGCTCGGGTCCATTGTCACCAAGATCGCCCTGCAGGATTTGGCCGAGCAGCACGCGCAGTGGCTTGCTCGCCGCAGCCAGGCCCAAATGGAGGACCGCATCGCCCACGCGGGCGCGGGTCAGGTCGTCGCGTGCGGCCAGACAATGCCAGAACAGCGCGGCCATTTCTGCCAACCGTAACTGCCCCGCCCCAGCGCGCTCGACCAGCGCAAACAGCGGGCCCAACTCTTCTTCAGCCGCGACCAGCGCGGCGAAACTGGGGCGGAGCAGACGCGGCAAGCCGGCCACAGGGAGCATGGCTTCGCCGCGATACGGATTTGGGGTAACCGGCTGGGCTACGGTCATATCGCCGCCACCGCGCCCGAGCTTTCCAGCTGGAGCGTGTAGTTGCGCTCACCATTGAAATCGCCCGAGTAGTCGAGCTTCTGGACCAGAAACCGCCCGTGCAGCTTTTCGCCGTCTTCAAAGCTCAACTCGTAATCGTCGATCGTGCCCGCCATTGCATTGGCGCGGACTTGCGCCTCGGCCGCACTGCCCAGAAAAATTCCCGCAGCGCTGACCGAAACCGAGCGTACTCCGGCGCCGGAGAGCAGTTCGCGCCAGCCGAAGCTGTCCTTGCTGGTGATCACCACCGCATCGCCGGCAATCGACATCTGCGTGGTGCGCAGGCCCGCTACGGTGCGATAGACGGCGGGGGCTGCGCCGTTCGAAATCTTGAGCAGGAAGGCACTGCCTTTTTGAGCAGCCATGGGATTCTCCTTTAAATAAGCGAAAAAATCAGGCGGCGAGCACCCGGAAGCGGTATTCGAGCAGCACGGCGCGGGTGTTGGCGGCGCGCATTTCGGCGCGCGCGCGCAGGAAAATGACCGAGACAATGCGCAGCCCCGGCTGATCGGGCGGCAGCGCTGCGATCCGGGCTTCAATCCCGGCCACCAGCGCGGCGGCCGCGCCCGGCTGATCGCCGCGGCAATGCAGCTCCAGCGCAATCCGCACTTCGCGTCCCGGCGCTTCTTTGGCGCTCCAGTCTGCGCTGGCGGAGGCTGCCACTGCGAGCCACGGCAAGGCGGTGCGCGACGGGGCTTCCTCGGTCACAGCGTTAAGCTGCGCGGCCAGGGCGGCATCGGCGGAAAGCCACGCCAACAGCGCGGCCCGAAGCGGAATTTCCATCGGCGCTTATCCTTCAGTAAATCGGCCTTGCGCAAAGCGCGGCCACAGCAAGCTGGCCTTGCGCCAGCGCGCAGCAGGATCGGTCCGCGCCAGCCGCAGTTCCTCGATCCGCGCCGTGGCGATTGCTTGCGCTTGCGCCATCAGCTGCGCGGCGAGCAGCGCGAACTGGCTGGTCATGCTAGCCGCAGCCGCCGCCACGGCCGCCACAGCGCCGCGACCGCGGCGGGCGGGAGCGGCCCCGGCGCGGCGCCGTCTTCGCGCGTGCGGTATTGAAACGCAGCGAGCCGCAGTACTCCGTGGCGCAAACCATCGGGCAGACTGGCCCAATCGGCGGCGAGCCCAGCGGTGAAGCGCACCGCGATCCGGCCCGCGCTGCCCGGGTTGCTGACCCGCACGCTGCCGGTGCCGTCAGCGGCCAGATCGACCGCGTAACTGCTGACCGGCAAGGCAAAGCGCGGGCCGTCTGCGGGCAAGCCGTCGATCCCGATGATCGCCTGCACTGGCCGCGCCGTCAGCACTTGCCAATCGGCGCTGACGCGCAGCACTTCCTCGCAGCCCTGCTGGAGCGGCATCGCTCCGGTGAAATGCTCGCACATCTCGAAGCTGGCGCGGAGCAGCGCGGTCAGTTGCGCATCGTCTGCAACGGTGCTGATGCCCAGCCAGTCTTTAAGCTCTGAAAGCGCTGCGGGGGGGATGGCCGCGGGCGTAACGACGGTCCGCTTCATGGCGTTCTCCGTGGGGAAATTTCAGGGAAAATTTGCGCCCGCGCCAGGCCCGAAGGTGGCGCGGGCGCAGCTGCGCCAGCAGGGGGAGCACCGGCGGCAGGTTCGGTCAGAGCGAAATTTTCAGCAGCTTGATCGCGTCACTGTCGAGCACTTGCCCACCAATCCGCTTGGTCGCGTAGAAGTTGACGTACGGCTTGTTGGTATAAGGATCGCGCAGGATCGAGGTCGCCTTGCGCTCGGCGATGATATAGCCGTTGCGGAAGTTGCCGAACGCGATCGGCAAGGCGTTGGCGGCCACATCGGGCATATCCTCAGCTTCGATCACCGGATAGCCCAGCAGCCGCGCCGGGGCGTTTTCGAAGATCCCCGGCTGCCACAGGAAGGTGCCATCGGCGGCCTTGAACTTGCGCACCGCGGCCAGCGTCTTGGTGTTCATCACGAACACCGCGCCCTGGCGATGACCGGCGCGCAAAGCGTGCACCAGATCGATCAGCTTCAGTTCCGGGGCGATGTCAAAGCCGCTGGCATTGCCGGTAACGACATGCTGCAAAGTGCCGAATGCGCGGGTCGCATCGCCGGTCAGCGCGGTGGGCTGGGTCAGGAAGCCCTTGGGCTGGTTGGTGCCGGTGCCATTGACGAAAGCTCCGCCCTCGGCCCGGGCGAATTCGGTGGCGATTTCATTCGCCAGCCATTCTTCCAGATTGAACGCGGCATCATCGAGCATGGCCTGGCTGGCCGAAGGGTTGGCGTAAAGTTCACCGGTCGGCGGCACGATTTCGTTGAACTTCGAGGTGACCGTTTCGGGCCGCGCGCCGGTTTCGCTGACCCAGCCAGAGGCCGCCGTGCTGTTGGTGATCAGCTTGCGGTAACCGGCCGTGCTGGTCTGCACCACTTGCGAGATCGCCCGGACCGGGCTGATGGTCTTGAGCTGCGCGGCGATCAGCGCGTCGATTTCGCGCGGCACGGCATAACCGCCATCGGCGACCGTAGCGCCGGTCACCGATTTGAGTTCGGCGGTGCGGCCCGAGCGCAGATAGCCATCGACAAAGCCTTTCATCTCAGGGCTGACCAGCTCAGCTCCGGCGAGGGCCGGACGGCCTGCGCGGGTCACCTTTTCAAGCCGCGATTTCACTTCATCGATATCGCCGCGCAGCGCGCCCAGCGCCTGTTCGGCGGCATCCTGGCGGGCCACCAGATCGAACGAAGCATCGAGTGCTTCGGCAGAGATTTCGGTATCCATTGGGCAATTACCTTTCGTTTGAAGATCCTCCCCGGCACGGAGAGGAACTAGGAAATCAGATGCACCCGCGCGCCGTGCTGCATCGGGTGTGAAACCAGGCTGACCTCGAACAGATCGAGCTCGGTCAGGTCGCGGCCTTCGGCGCTGCGGGAAAAGCCGCGGGCGCGGTAACCGAACGACAGCCCGGTCACCTGCCCGCGTTTGAGTGCGGCAGCAGCGCCGCCATCAGGGTTGTCGATCGAGGCCACCACGCGCAGTCCGCGCTCGTCTTCATCGGCCCGCTCGATCCAGCCGATCTGCTGATCGGGCCGGTGCTGCCAGAACAGCGGCAGCGGGCCTTTGCGCTGCGCCAGCGAGCGGGCAAAGGCCCCCTTGCGGATCAGATCGCGCCCGGCATCGCGCTTGTCGAACAGCGCGGCATAGCCCGCGAACCTAAGGCTCACTTGAGCAGCCCCATCGCTCCGGTGCGATAGGCGATGCCGACCAGCACCAGCGCCAGCGCCGATCGCACGATCCAGGTCACCACCGCTTTCCACGCGCTGGTCTTGGCATCGCGCCACGCCTGCAGCAGCTGCCGCAGTTCGGACAGGTCGGCGTGGGCCGAGGGATCGTCGAGCCCCATCCGGCACAGCACGCGCTGCGCGCCCAGTTCGCTGGCCTCTTCGATGATCGCGCGCAGCGTCACCAGATCGGCGCCTTCAGCCTCAGCCTGAGCGACCAGCCGCGCGACCATTTCGTCTCTGTTCATGATATGTTTCCAGCATCCGGGAGGCCAAGCAGCGCGCGCTTTTCTGCATCCGACAGGAACGTCGCCGCCCCCACCTGCGCCCACAGCTTCTCGCGGTCTTCGGCCAGCGCGGGGACCCCATCGAGATCGATCGCCAGGCTCTCGTCCGGGAACCAGGTAACCAGTCCTTCGGTCAGTGCCGAGAGCAATTTGCCCGCCAGCGGCAGCAAGGTCAGCCGCCACAGCGCGCGGTTGGCTTCGCGGTAATTGGCATAGGTCGCATCGCCGGGCAGCCCGAGCAGCATCGGCGGCACCCCGAATGCCAGCGCCACATCGCGCGCCGCCGCCGCCTTCAGCTCGGCAAAATCCATATCGGCGGGCGACAGGCTGAGCGCCTGCCATTTGAGCCCGCCCTCCAGCAGCATCGGCCGCCCGGCGTTGATATGCCCGGCATAGGCCTCGGCCAGCTCGGCCTTGAGCCGGTCGAACTGATCGGGTGCCAGCGTCCCGCCATCCCCGGCATCATAGACCAGCGCGCCCGAAGGCCGCGCCGCGTTTTCCAGCAGCGACCGGTTCCACAGCGCGGCGGCATTGTGCGTCGCCACCGCTTCATCTGCCGCGGACAGGCAGCCCGCGCCATAGTGATCATCGGTGGGGTGGAACGATCTGATGTGGATCAGATTGGGCGAGGCGTCTTCATCCAGCACCGGGATCTGCAGCACCTTGTCGCCCACCTTGTAGGCAAAGCCTTCGGGCCAGCCATCGGCCCCGGCCACCACGCTGACCCGTTCGGGGCGCAGCGCAAACAGTTCGGCCGGGCGGCCAGCCGCATCCTTCATCACCTGGACATAGGCATTGCCGTGCAGCAGCACCTGGCTGGCCAGCGTTTCGAGCAGGCTTTGCCCCGCCGAGGTCGCCTTGACCAGCGCGGCCAGCTCCGGATCGCACGAAGCCAGCGGCGCCCCGCCAATCCCCTCAGCCACCAACCGCACCGCCCGCTGCGCCACCGGGTTTTCCAGATAGGCCCGCCGGACACTGCGGCCGTATTCGAACGGAGCCTTGGCACTGCCAAGATCGCCATACAGCCACGGCGAAGAAAATGTGCGCGCCAAAGGGACGCGCGAACCCCCGCCCTTGAAGGCGGCGGCCAGCGATTGGAGGAAGGACATCAAAGTTCCTTTTTGGTTGTCAGGTAGCTCGAATCTTCGGCGATTTGGGGGTTCGCAGCATCAGTTCCGTCACCGCCCAGACCAGCGCGTCGGCGCGGTCTGGCGATCGGCCCGGGCCCTGGTATCCACCGCCTGCCAGCAGCCCGCAGAGCTGGTCTTCCAGCTTGGCGAACTGCCCGGCGTGGCGCATGCGGCCGGCCTCGTAGAGCGCGGCCACCGGCTCGGCGCGGGCGACTTTGCCCTTGCTGGCGTGAACCAGCTTGAGCGGCAGCGAAATCTCTGCAGCGCGCAGGACGCTGGCGACCATGTCGCCGCCCTGGTTGGCTTCGGCGATCACGCGGTCGGCATTCCACGCTTCGGCCACCGTGGCGACCTTGCGCGCCCAGCGTTCGGGGCTGGGTTTTTCGAGGCTGCAATCGGCCAGCACCCGGCCAATCCCGTCCTCGCCCAGCGCGGCGACCACGATCCCGCAGGCATCGCCTCGGCCCGAAGCAGGCGGATCGACCGCGACCACGGTGCGAACGAGCGGGCTGGTGGCAGCACCCTCGCGGCTGTTTTCCAGCATGGCGCGGGTCCACAGCGCGCCGTCGATGTCTTCGAGCAGTTCGCCGTCCAGCTCTTGCCGGCCCAGCGTGGTCTTGCCATATTGCCGGTCCATATCGCGCAGGAACCGTTCGGGCAGGTTCTCCTTGTTGTCATCGGTGCCGCCGCGCGTAACCACAGTGTGTTCGCCAGTCTCAGTCAGCAGGCGTTTGAGCAGTTCAACACTGCGCGGCGTGGTGGTGACCAGCGCGCGTGGCCGTTCGCCCAGGCGCAGGCCCATTTGCAGATTGTCCCAACAGCGGATTGCCCGGCCGTTGGCATTGTCCCACTTGGCCAGCTCATCGCACCAGGCGTGGCTATGCTGCGGTCCGCGCAGGCTTTCAGGTTCACCCGCCGAATAAAGCGTGGCCTGCGCGCCGTTATCCCAGACCAGCCGCCGCAGCGACGATTCGAATTGCGGCACCCGGCCCGGCGCGCTGATGGCGAGCACGCCGCTTTCGCTTTCAACCATCACCGCCCGCACTTCACCCAGCGAGGCACCGATCAGCGCAAAGCGGGCCGTGCCATCAGCCTCGGCAATGGCGCGAACCCATTCGGCCCCGGCCCGGGTCTTGCCAAAACCGCGCCCAGCCATGATCAGCCAGGTCTGCCAATCACCCGGCGGTGGCAACTGTTCGGCGCGGGCGAACAAGCGCCAATGGGTGCTGAATTCCTCACGCTGGGGCTGGTTTAACCGCCGCAAGCGTTTGAGCCGGGCCGGTAGTTCAAGCCCAAGCAATTCGTCGAGCAGCTTATTGTTTGGCATCGATCACCCGCTTTGCCGCGGCCAGGCGGCGTTGGCGCATCTGTTCCAGCTTGTCGTTGATCGATTGGATAATGACTTCGGCATCCTCGTGGCTGCGCACTGCGCGTTGGCGCGTTGCGGCGTCCTTGTGCGCTGCTAGCAACCGGAACGCCGTGGCGTTGTCAAAAGCCCGAACCCCGCGTTTGGCTCCGGCAGCGGGCTTGACTTCGCCAGTGCGCAACCGTGCCAGCAATTCCATTTCAAGGTGATCGTAACCTTCGCACAGCGCCTGCTGCCAGGCGCGGTTGAATTCGGGCTTCACGCGGCGCGCTTCATAGGCCTGCG
>JANMBA010000201.1:0-7918 GCA_031360105.1 Novosphingobium sp. | reverse complement strand
CAAAAGTTATGCCCGCGCGCAGGGGGCCACCGTGATCTGCGTCAGCCACGACCGCACCGTCATCGATGCCGCCGATGACCTGCTTCTCCTCGAACGGCCTTAGGACCACCCATGCACAACGAACGCTTTTTCGACCAGACGCTTGACATGATCAAGCGCGGAGCGGTTCACGTCGCCGTGCCGATGCTGACTGGCAAATTATACAATGCGTTTGCCGATCCCGCACGCTGGGCCGAAACCTGCGCCAGCCTGCATCGTCACGCGTTGCATGACATGCTGTTACAGGACCCGTTCACCGCGCACAGTGCCAGTCGGCCGCGCGGCTATCCCGGCGATGCTGGCTTGATCGACCTGATCTATGATATGCAACCGCCGGTCGGGGTAAGCGACATCGGCCGCGCGCTTTTCCGGGTGACGATCCAGTTCCAGGCACCTGAAGCAGTGCGCCAGCGCCGGATCGAAGCCGAACAATTAGTGGCTCAGGCCTGCCGCGCGGAGCAATGCGTGCTGGTGCTGGCCTGCGGACACTTTCGCGAAGGCGACCCGTTGAGCGGGCATGACTTGAGCCGGTTCACTTTGGTCGATCAAGACGCGCTGTCGCTGGATCGGGTCAGTGCACGGCACGGCGGGCAGATCGAGGTGATCGCAGCGAACGTGTTTCGCTTCCTGCGCCGCGCGGTCAAACAGGGCCGAACGTTCAACCTGATCTATACCCTGGGGCTGACCGACTATCTCGATCGCCGCGCGATGCAGCTGCTGCACCGCTTGATGAAAAGCTGCCTCGCCCCCGCCGGACGGATCGTCCTGGCCAATTTTGCCCCCAATCACCTTGGCATCGGCTGGATGGAAGCGGTGATGGACTGGCAATTGATTTACCGCGATGAAGCCGAGCTGGAAAGCTACGCGCAGGAGATCGACCTATCCGCCAAAACTTGGCGTGACCCGACGGATTCGGTGGTGTGGTGCGAGATGACGGACGGTTGAACGGGTTTTACACCGCCTAAGTCTTGGCACTCTTGTCCTGCGGGCGGACGTAAACCCGCGCTACGATCGGGAAGCTGGTCGCAATCTGCGCCTCGATATCGGCGACAATCCGCTCGACATCGCGCGCGGTCAGCGTGTCGGTGAAGTCGGCGCTGATGATCACGGTGACCATCGTGGGTGAAGCGTGAACGGTCATCACGGCGTGAACCGCCTCAATCCCGGTGTGCCCCGCTGCGCAATCACGGATCTTGGCGACCAGCGCCGGATCGGCCGCTTCGCCAATTAACAGCCCCTTGGCCTCATACAACAGTAACGCGGCCAGGACGCCCAGCACCAGCCCGATCAGCACCGAAGCAAGCCCGTCCCACATCGGATTGGCGGTCAGCAGGCTGAGCCCGAGGCCGGCTGCAGCGAGCACCAGCCCGATCAGCGCGCCAGTATTCTCGAGCAGGATCACCAAGGTGGTCGCATCCTTGGTGTCGCGGATTTCCTGCCAGATCGAGCCGCGCCGCGCGGCGTTGAAATCTTTCAGCGCGGCGAGCGTTGACCAGCCCTCCAGAGCAAAGGCAATCGCCAGCACCACAAAGGCAATCAGCGGGCTCGCCGCCGGTTCGGGATCGATAATGTGCAGCACGCCTTCGTAAACCGAAACTCCGGCCCCCAGCGCAAACACCAGGATGGCGACTACAAAGCTCCAGAAATAGAGCTCGCGGCCATAGCCAAACGGGTGCAGCGCGTCGGGCGCCTTGGTGGCGCGTTTCCGGCCATACAGCAGCAGCACTTGATTGGTCGAATCGACCAGGCTGTGCACGCCTTCGGTCAGCATCGCCGATGAGCCGGTGACCCCCGCAGCAACGAATTTGGCGGCCGCAATTCCGGCATTGGCGGCCAGCGCGACGAAAATTGTGCGGTTCGAGCCGTGTCCGGCCATCGTATCGGTTTCCTTGATCTGCTGCGGCCAATGCCACGGGTTGCGCGCTGCGACAATCGCGCTAGCCTGCGTGACATGAAGCATTTCGTTATTGCGCTGCTCGCGCTCGCCCTGCCCTTAAAACCGGTGCTGGCGGCAACGCCTTCGCTGCCGCCTGCGCAGCTGGCCGCAATCGATGCCGCCGTGACCAAGGCGCTTAAGGAAACCGGGGTTCCGTCGGCCGAGATCGCGGTGGTGCGCGGGGGCGAGTTGGTGCTGGACCGGGCCTGGGGCAAACCGTCCGAGCGGTTGCTTCAGCCCGACCCGCACCTGCCTTACCAGATCGCCTCGAACTCCAAGCAGTTCCTCGCCGCCTTGCTGCTGCTGCTCGAAGATGAGGGCCGGATCAGTCTGGATGACAAGGTTTCCAAATGGCTGCCCGAGCTGCCCCGCGGAAACCTGATGACCGTCCGCCAGCTGCTCTCGCACACTTCGGGCTTGCAGGATTTCTGGCCGCAGGACTATCCGTTTGTGGCGATGGCGCAGCCGGTGGAGCCGCTGGACATTGTCCGCCGCTGGGGGATGAAGCCGCTTGATTACAAGCCGGGCACGCGCTGGCAGTATTCGAACACCGGCTATGTCGTAGCCGGGCTGATTGCCGAAAAAGCGGGCGCTGCGCCGCTGATGGAACAGTTGCAGGCACGGATTTTCAACCCGCTGGGGATTCATCCCTACGATATCGATGAGGCGAACGGGGCGCAGTTCCCGCAAGGCTATCACCGCAACGCACTGGGTCCGGTGCGCGCCGCGACCCCGCCCGCCAAAGGCTGGCTGTGGGGGGCGGGCGAGCTGTCAATGACCGCCGCCGAGCTTGCTGCCTGGGATATCGCGCGAATGAACCGCACGCTGCTCACGCCGGATGACTGGTCCGAAATGGAACGCCCGGTGCGGCTGGCCGATGGCACGAATACCGCTTACGGCCTTGGCGTATCCAAACACCTGGTCGAAGGGCGCTGGGTGATCGATCATGGCGGCGAATCGGTGGGGTTCCTGTCGCAGAATTCGATCTGGATCGACGATCAGACCGCGATTGTGGTGCTGACCAACGGCGATTTTGCTGCGGTGCAGAACGATCTGACACAAGCAATTGCGGCAATCGTGCTGCCCAAATCGGCGCAGGCTGATATCGGTGAGGCGGCGCGGCTGGGCGATGTCCGCACTGCACTGGCCGGGATCGTAAGCGGCACGTTCAACCCGGCGCTGTTTACCGACAACGGGCAGTATTATTTTACGCCGCAGACCCTGGACGATTACCGCCAAAGCCTGCGGGCGCTTGGCCCGTTGAAGTCCGTCACCGTCACCCGCCCACCCCGCCTGCGCGGCGGCTTCGTCAACCGGGTGTTTGCGCTGCATTATGCGAAGCGGACCTTGGTGCTGAGCACGTATGCTGAGCCGGGCGCGCACGGGCGCTGGGAACAGTTTATGATTATGCCATAGCGCTAAAGTTCCGCTCCATTTTCACGCAGTGCAAATGAGGATGACCTCTGATCTAAATCCAGCCGATCTTTTTGAACCGCGTGTACAAGCCGCCGCAGATGATCAGGATCGCCGCCCAGACCACCGGATAGCCCCATTTGTGGTGCAGTTCGGGCATGTAATCGAAGTTCATCCCGTAAATCCCGGCAATCGCGGTCGGGACGGCCAAGATCGAGGCCCAACCCGCCAGTTGCCGGGTGGTATCGCCCTGGCGGTGCTGTTCAAGCAAGGCGGCGGTTTCGACGATGCTCGTCATTGTTTCGCGCAAATCGGCAATCCGCAGCATCGTGCGGCGAATATGATCGAGCACATCGCGAAACCAGATCCGCGCACCGGGATCAATCATCGCGAGTTCAGTGTGCGCCAGCCGGTCGCACACTTCCTCCATCGGGCCGATCACCCGCACAAACCGGCGCAGCTGCCGCCGCAAGCGAAAGATCCGCCGGATCGTCGATGGCTGCGGGAACACGTCGATCGCGTGTTCTTCCATCGCCAGCACGCCTTCGTCGAGCCGTTCGAGGATCGGCTGATAGCCATCGACCAGATGATCGAGGATGGCGTGCGCGATATAGTCCGGGCCTTCGGACAAACGCTCAGGATCGCCTTCGAGGCGTTTGCGCAAATCATCGTGCGCGCTGATTGCGCCTAACCGCACGGTCACCAGAAAATCGCTGCTCAGGAAGATCGCGGTCTGTCCGTAACCGATGTTTTCGCCCTCCTCGATCATCGCTGAACGCGCGATGATAAACAGGTGTTGGCCGTAAACTTCCAGCTTGGGGGTCTGCCCAGCCGTGGCCGCATCTTCAACCGCCAGCGGATGCAGGGAAAACTGGCGGCGGACCAGCTCAAGCTCGGCTGGGGTGGGATCGCACAGCCCGACCCAATCAAACTCACGCCCGCCGGGCAGGCTGCGCTCCGCTCCATCGATGAGCAGCGCGTCTTTGAGGGGTTTTCCGCCTTCATAGCGGCGTGCTGCGATCAGTGACATGTGCGCGGTGTGGCAAAGCCGCACGCCACTGGCAATCCCGCACGGAATTTGTTAAGCGAGCGGTTAATACTAACAACAATGTCAGCCAATGGGAGCAGGCCGCAATGAATGCAGTCACCGGAATCGCACCGTGCCTTGATATGATCATCATCGGGGCCGGCCTCTCCGGCATCGGCATGGCGGTCCACATGAAGCGCGATTGCCCGGGCAAGCGCTTCGCAATCCTGGATCAGCGGGACAAACTTGGCGGGACCTGGGACCTGTTCCGCTATCCCGGAGTGCGCTCGGACAGCGATATGCACACGCTGGGCTTTGCGTTTGAGCCGTGGACGCATGAGAAAGCCATTGCCGACGGCCCGTCGATCCTTGAATATCTGGACAGGATCACCGCCAAATACAAACTCGCCGACACGATGCAGATGGGCCAGAAGGTGATCGCCGCTGATTGGGACAGCGCGGCGGCATGCTGGACCGTGACGAGCCAGGGCCAGGACGGCACCGTGCAGCACCTGCAAGCGCGCTTTCTGTTCCTCGGCTCGGGCTACTACGATTATGATCAGCCCTATGATGCCGGGTTCGCCGGGCGCGAGACCTTCAAGGGAACCGTGATCCACCCACAATTCTGGCCCACCGATCTGGACTACACCGGCAAAAAGGTGGTGGTGATTGGCTCGGGCGCAACCGCCGTGACGATTGTTCCGGCCATGGCCGCTGGCGGCGCAGCGCACGTCACGATGCTGCAACGCACCCCGACCTGGATGGTAAGCCGCCCGGCCAAGGACGGCATCGCCAACCTGCTGCGCAAGGTGCTGCCCGAAAGGATCGCGTACAAGATCACCCGCGCCAAGAACATTTTTATGGGCGATCTGGTGTTCAAGCGCGCGCGCAGCCAGCCCGAAAAAATCATAGAATTCATCACCAAGCAACAGCGCAACCAGCTGGGTGATAGCTACGATGCAGCAGCGTTCACCCCGCCGTACAACCCGTGGGAGCAGCGGCTGTGCCTGGTCCCCGATGCGGATTTCTTTGAAGCGATCAAAGCCGGAACCGCTTCGATGGTGACCGACCAGATCGAGCGCTTCGATGCCACCGGCTTGCAGCTCAAATCGGGCCAGCACATCGATGCCGACATCATCGTCACCGCCACCGGATTGACCATGACGTTTGCTGGGAAAATCGCAGTCAGCGTAAATGGCGCGCCAGTCGATTTCAGCAAGGCGTTCTTTTATCGCAACTGCATGTTTTCGAACGTGCCCAACCTGGCTGGGGTGTTCGGTTATCTCAACGCCAGCTGGACTTTGCGGGTCGATATCGTCGCCGAATATATCACTCGGTTGCTGCGTCAGATGGATGTTTATCGGGCGGTGGCCGCCACGCCGGCGCTGGCGGCGGGGAGCGAGCCCGCCGAAGACGACATCTTCGACTTCTCCTCGGGTTATATCCAGCGCGGCAAGGACCAGATGCCGCGTAACGCGGCCAGCTTGCCGTGGCGGCTCAATCAGGAATACCGCAAAGACCGCGTCGATATGCGTCACGCCCCGATCGATGACGGGGTGCTGGAATTTCAGCGCGAGCGGGTCCGGGTCGAGGCTTAGATTGGCTCGCACAAAGCCACAAAGGCACAAAAAGGTTTAGCGTGCGGCATAGCCGCGCCATTGCCTTGCCGGTTTCGTCATACACGGCGGCCGCGCCGGGCGACGACGGTGGGCCGAGCGCACGCAATTTTGTGGCTTTGTGCCTTTGTGCGAGCCAAAATTTCCCCTAACGCAGCCAGATGACTACACCCTCCCGCATCTGGAAAGCCGCGCTGCTGGTGATTGGCGACGAGATTCTCTCGGGCCGCACCCAGGACAAGAACATCGCGCAGGTCGCCGCGTGGCTGGGGGTACAAGGCATCCGGCTGGCCGAAGTGCGGGTGGTGCCAGACGATACCGCCGCGATTGTTGAGGCAGTCAACGCCTTGCGCGCGCGCAACGATTACCTGTTCACCACCGGCGGGATCGGCCCCACGCACGACGATATCACGGTCGATGCGGTGGCTGAGGCGCTGGGGGTTGAAGTGGTGATCCATCCCGAGGCCCGCGCGATCCTGGAGCGCTATTACGAAAGCCGCGGCGGCGTTAACGAAGCGCGGCTGCGGATGGCGCGCGTGCCCCGCGGGGCCGAGCTGATTCCCAATCGGATGTCGGGCGCGCCGGGGATCCAGATCGGCAATGTGTTCCTGATGGCCGGGGTGCCTTCGATTACAGCGGGAATGCTAGATGCGCTGACCGGCGAACTCGAAGGCGGCCTGCCGCTGCTGAGCCAGACGGTCGGCAGTTGGGCGATGGAAAGCGAAGTGGCGGACTTATTGCGCGAAACCGAGCGTACCAACGAAGGCTGCGTGATCGGATCGTACCCGTTCTTCCGCGAAGGCCGGGTTGGCGCGAACTTCGTGGTCCGCTCGGTCGAAGCGGCGCTGCTGGAGGCGTGCTGCGAAGCGCTGGTCACCGGCCTGCGCGCGCTGGGCCGCGAGGCTGTGCCGGGTGGGATCTGAGCGGAATGCTCGGGCCGCAATCATCATGAGCAGTCTGGCGCTTGCCGCCAGCGCGCCCGAACGCGCCGCTGCGAGCGATCATGCTGCGCCAACTGTTGCCGCGTTTGAGGCCACCCTTGCCCAGCACGACAGTGCCACCGAGGCCCTGCGGACATGGTGCGAGGCGCGCGGGCTAGCCAGCCCGGCGCAAATTATCGCCCGCCCGGTCATCGGCGCCGCGGCCCGCGCTCCCGCAGGACTGCGGCAGCTGCTTGGCATCGGCCCGCGCGAAGCAATCGGTTACCGCCATGTCGAACTGGTCTGCGGCAAGCGGGTGCTGTCAATTGCGCACAACTGGTATGTCCCGGACCGGCTAACCGCCGAAATGAACGCCGCGCTGGCAGCAACGCAGGTCCCGTTCGGGCGGATCGCCGCGCCGCTGGCTTATCACCGCAAAGCATTGGAAGTGCTGACCAAACCCCCGCGCGGTTGCCCGGCGAACACGATTTCAGCGCACCGCGCGCTGTTGCAGCTGCCCGGCGGCCAGCCGCTGGCCTATGTGCTGGAATGCTATACCACTGATAATCTGCAGTAATTTTGCATCCGAGCGGTAGTCAATCAACGCGACTGCACGATTAACTTAACCACGCCGGTTAATCCCACTGCGAGACAGCCCCGGCGCGGCGCTTGCCCGCAATCGCCTCGCCGCGCACTGCACATCCAACAAGGTCGCGCTTGGACAGGCAATTCCTGGTGATGATTTTTGATAACGAGGCACGGCAATGACTATCAGTTTTGAACGCAACAGCGAATTCATCGAACGCCGCCGCCAAGGCCGTGCGCCGCTCGGGCTGACAATCGCGCTTCGCGAACGCGGCCGCAGCGCAATGGATGCACGGTTGCTCGATTTCTCGGCGCTAGGGTGCCGGATCGACGGACTCATTATTGGGCAGGGTAATGGCCAGGTCTGGGTCAAGTTGCCCGG
>JANMBA010000172.1:0-6636 GCA_031360105.1 Novosphingobium sp. | reverse complement strand
TTCGGCGATCGCCGCAAGGCGATGCTGCAGGACATCGCGATCCTGACCAAGGGCGAGATGATCAGCGAAGACCTCGGCATCAAGCTCGAATCGGTGACACTGGCCATGCTTGGCCAGGCCAAGCGCGTCACCATCGACAAGGACAACACCACGATTATCGATGGTGAAGGCTCGGCGGAAGAGATCAAGAGCCGGGTCGAACAGATCCGCGCCCAGATCGAAACCACGACCAGCGACTACGACAAGGAAAAGCTGCAGGAACGTCTGGCCAAGCTGGCCGGCGGGGTTGCCGTGATCAAGGTCGGCGGCGCGTCGGAAGTCGAAGTCAAGGAACGCAAGGACCGCGTCGACGATGCGCTCCATGCGACCCGCGCGGCGGTCGAGGAAGGCATCGTTCCCGGCGGCGGTACCGCGCTGCTCTATGCGACCAAGGCCCTCGAAGGCATGAAGGGCGCCAATGATGACCAGACCAAGGGGATCGATATCGTCCGCAAGGCGATCTCGACCCCGCTCAAGCAGATCGCCACCAACGCCGGCCACGATGGCGCGGTGGTCTCGGGCAACCTGCTGCGCGAAGGCGACGAAACGCAGGGCTTCAACGCGGCGACCGACGTCTACGAAAACCTGGTTGCGGCCGGCGTGATCGATCCGACCAAGGTGGTGCGGATTGCACTGCAGGACGCCGCCTCGGTGGCCGGCCTGCTGATCACCACCGAAGCAGCGATCTCGGACAAGCCTGACGACAAGTCGGCCATGCCGATGGGCGGCGGCGGCATGGGCGGCATGGGCGGAATGGACTTTTAAGTCCAACTGCCACGATCCGATGCACAGGGACCGGGGGGAGCAATCCCCCCGGTCTTTTCGTCTGCGCGGCGGGCAACAGCGGACGGCGTGCCCGATTGCGCCAAAACCATTGCAAATGCCGCGCACAAGCCTAGGTGCGCCGCTTCACTTGGTGCCGCCTGAAAGACCCGATAATGTCCGATTTGAGTGTCCCCGCCGCCGCAAGCACGCCGGGCCAAGCGGGACAGGCCGCGCGCCATCCAGCCATGACTGCTTTGACCGTCGGCGCTATCGGAGTGGTATTCGGTGATATCGGCACCAGCCCGCTGTATGCCTTTCGCGAGGCCCTTGGGCAGGCCGCGTCGGACGGACTGGAATACAGCGAGATCATCGGGGTGATGAGCCTGATGCTGTGGGCGCTGATCATTGTCGTGACGCTCAAATATGTTGTGTTCCTGATGCGGGCTGACAATGATGGCGAGGGCGGGGTGCTGGCGCTGCTGGCGCTGGCCCAGCGCGGCACCAAGCGGCGCGGCGGACTGGTGCTGGCGCTGGGCGCAACCGGTGCGGCGCTGTTTTATGGTGATGCGGTGATCACCCCGTCGCTGTCGGTGCTCTCCGCCGTCGAGGGGATGAAAACGCTGCCCGGCATCGGCGCGCTGTTCACCGGCCCGCGGATTGTGCTGATCGCACTGGCGATCCTGATCGGCCTGTTCGCAATCCAGTCGCGCGGGACGGCGGTGGTGGCCAAGCTGTTCGGCCCGGTCTGCATCGTCTGGTTTTTGTCGATCGCCGCGCTGGGTGTGATCCATATCGCCGATGGGCCGGGCATTCTGGCGGCGTTCCTGCCCTGGCATGCGATCGGGTTCGTCGCCAATCACGGCGTGCTTGGGCTGTTCGTGCTCGGCGCCGTCTTCCTGACCGTGACCGGGGCGGAAGCCCTGACCGCTGACATGGGCCATTTCGGCAAGCGGCCGATCCGGATGGCGTGGGTGGTGCTGGTGTTCCCGGCGCTGGCGCTGAATTATCTGGGGCAGGGGGCTTTTGCGATCAAGGTGCTGGAGGATGCCAACCGCACGGGCCACCCGTTCACCAATCTCGACTGGTTTTTCCTGATGATCCCCGATGTGCTGCGCTGGCCGATGGTGCTGCTGGCGACGATGGCCACGATCATTGCCAGCCAAGCGGTGATCACTGGCGCGTTTTCGCTCACCCAGCAAGCGATGCAGCTTGGCTTGCTGCCGCGGCTGTCGATCCGCCAGACTTCGGAAGGCCATGCCGGGCAGATCTATGTGCCGTCAGTCAACTGGCTGGTGTTGCTGGGCGTGGTGATGTTGACGCTTGGGTTCAAGACCAGCTCGGCGATGGCCGCCGCTTATGGCATCGCAGTGACCGGCACGATGGTGATCACTTGCTGCCTCGCCTTTATAGTCACCCGCCGCCGCTGGGGCTGGAGCTTGCCGCTCAGCCTGGCGGCGATCATCCCGTTCCTGACGATCGATCTGGTATTCTTCGGGGCCAACATCCTGCGCGTGGTCGAAGGCGGGTGGGTGCCATTGACCATCGCGGCGGGTATCCTGCTGGTGATCTGGACCTGGGTGCGCGGGCGCCGGATTGTCGGCGATCTTGAATTCGATTCGGCGCTGCCGATGGCCGATATGGCCGCAGCCTTGACGCGGCGTCCACCCGAACGCGTAGCGGGGACCGCGATCTATCTAACCGCGCACGCTGATCTTACCCCGCACGCTTTGCTGCACAACCTTAAGCACAACCACGTGCTGCACCGGCACAATTTCATCACCACTGTGCGGACGCTGCAAAAACCTTATTGCGATCCAGCCGAACGGCTACGGTTCGAGCGGATTGATGACAACTTTGCGATGATTGAGCTGCGCTATGGCTTTATGGAGCGGCCTGATGTGCGCGAGGATCTGATTCGGACCGGCAATGAGGTGCCCGGCGCAAAGCTCGCCAGTTTCTTTATCGGCCGCAACAGCTATTCGCTCAGCGCCGAGCAGGGTATGCCGATGTGGCAGGACGTGCTGTTTCTGGCGCTGCACCGCAACGCCGCCGATCCAACCGACTATTTCAACATTCCGCCTAACCGGGTGATCGAACTCGGCGCGCAATATGCCATCTGATGCGGTTTTCGGGTTATGGGTTCACACTTAAAACTCGGTCCCCCGCACAAATCGCGCGGTTCGTCGCGAGCGAGTAGGCGGTGCGGGATCCGTTAGCCAAACAGAAAGCATGTTTGGTCTAACTCCTTGCGCATGACTACGGGACTGTTTTCACGAGTTATTGCCAGCTGTGCGCTGGCGTTGGCGGCGTTTGCACCAGCTGGCCCGGCTTATGCCGATTCGCTCCTGTCGGAATTTGACCAAGCCTTCGTCGCTCCAGCCACGCTCCGCGCGGGTCAGGCCAAGCCGCACTTGCAGGCACCTGCCCAGGCTCAGCCGACGATCCAGCCGCGCGCCGAATCGGCGCAGCGCGCGCTGCCGCCGTCGGTACGCCAGTTTGTGGCCGGCCCCCGGCCCAGCAGTTATGCCTCGGCGCTCGATGCCCAAATTTCTACGCTGGCGGACAGCAGCAGGGGCCGCATCGGCGTGGCCGCGATAGACCTGTCGACCGGGCGCACGGTCACAGTGCTGGGGGATACTCCGTTCCCGATGGCCTCGACCAGCAAGATTGCCGTCGCTGCCACCTTCCTCGATGCAGCCGATCAGGGCCGGCTTAGCCTGACAGCGCGTTATCCGCTGATGGTCCCGGTCAAATCGAAGAAGTATTCATCGCTGGTCGCTCCGGTGCGGGCCGGGACAATGATGACCGGGCAGCAGCTGATCGAGCGTTCGTTGATCCATTCGGACAATCAGGCGACCGACGCCTTGCTCGCGGCAGTGGGCGGACCGCCAGCGGTTAATCGCTGGCTGCGTGCATCCGGGGTGTCCGGACTGCGGCTTGACCGCGATATTGCCACGCTGGTGCGCGATGACGGCGAATATGATCCCGCCTGGATGATCGATCAGCGGGACAGCGCCACCCCCAAAGCCATGGCGCAGTTGCTCTCAGGCATTTATCAGGGCCGCTGGCTGACCGCAAACAGCCGCGCATTCCTGCTCGCGACGATGGAGCAATGCGTGACCGGCAAGCGCCGGATGCGCTCGCAACTGCCCAGCGACGCCCGGATCGCGCACAAGACCGGGACGCTGTCGAACACTTCGAGCGACGTCGGGCTGATCGAAACCAGTGACGGCCGGGTCTTTGCCGTGGCGATCTATGTCACCGGACAAGGCGGGCACTCGGGCCGCGATGCCAAGATCGCCGAAATCGCGCGCAGCCTGTATGATGGCTACGCCTACGACAGCAGCGGCTACCGAGTGGCAGTGCAGCACTGATTTTTGTTGGCTGGCGTTGCCACGCTTTTTGCGGATGCGAATAGCGTGGCCACGCAATGCTACCCGCGTTCGAACTCAGCCCGCCGCGGACCGAGATAGCCGAACAGGTAAGCCCCGACCTTGCGCATCTGAATTTCTTCCGCGCCCTCGGTGATCCGATACCGGCGATGATGGCGATAGATGTGTTCGAACGGCTTGTGCCGGGAATAGCCGATCCCGCCGTGAACCTGCATTGCGCGGTCGGCGGCTTCGCAGACCAGCCGGTTGGCGTAATAATTACACATGCTGATCTTGTCTGATAATTTGTGTTCCAGCTCTTTGTGCGGCAGCTGATCCATCTCCCACGCGGTCTTGTAGATGAACGTGCGCAGCATCTCGCACTGGGTCGCCAGCTCCACCAGCGGAAACTGGATCCCTTGGTTGCGCGCCAGTTCCTGTCCGAACGGCTTGCGCTCCCGGGCGTATTTGACCGATTCCTCAACGCAGTACGTTGCCGCGCCAAGCGAGCTTGCGGCTTGCCGGATGCGGTTCTGATGGACAAAGCTTTGCGCAATCGACAGCCCGCCGCCGACCGGCCCCAGCACCGCGCTTTCGGGCACCCAGCAATTTTCAAAATGCATCCGCGGGTGATCGGTCGGCATATTGAAGGTCCACATATATTCGTCGACCACCATTCCCGGGTTTTCAATCGGCACCAGCAGACAAGTGATGCCCTTGGCCTCGCCGTCGCTGCCCGAGGTGCGGCAGAACGCGGCGCAATGCGTGGCAACGTGCATGCCGGTGATCCACATCTTGCGCCCGTCAATCCGCCACCCGGACACCCCATCGCGCACTTCTGGGACCGCGCGGGTTTCCATAAAAGTTGCGTCCGAGCCGTGATCGGGTTCGGTCAGCCCAAACGCCACGCGGCGTTGCCGCGCGAACCCGCCCAGGATGAATTCTTCCTGCTGCGCCGGCGTGCCGAAATGCTCGAACATGGCAACGAACGGGAAGTTGCCAACGATCGAATGTTCGTTCTGCAGATCGTTGTGCAGGCCCAGCCCCATCGCGGCAAACCGGTCACGGATGACGGCCATCCACAAGTTCGATCCATCCTGGCCGCCGTATTGCTTGGGCGCGGAAAAGCGCCAGTGCCCGGCTTTGTCGGCGCGCAGTCCGGCCTCGCGCAGCAGCAGTTCCCATTCGCGGCGCGGTAAGCCCTGATTTTCAAAATCGGTCCGGGCATATTCGCGGCGATGGTCGAAGAAGCGGATGTTGTCGTCTTGCTGCTCAAGCGGCTTGATTTCGGCGGCAATGAATGCGTCAAGCTCGGCAAGATAAGCTACCAGATTGGCGGGCAGTGCAAAATCCATGTCAGGGTCCTTCCCAAAGCGCCCGCGCTGCGGCCAGGGCGGGATATTTCGGCATATCTGCGGTCAGTTTGCCAAGCGCCAGGCGGCGCAGCCGCGCGAGTACCCCCGGCGTGGCCAGATCGGCAGCGCCGCTAAGCAGTTCGGCGGCCAGCGCAGCGTCGCTGGCCAGCGGGCGCTGGTCCAGCTCGCGGGTGACGATCCCCAGCGCGTTGCGCGCAACCGCCAGATCGAACTGGCCGCGCCCGCTGACCAGCGGCCTGATATCGCTGCCCAGCCATTCGGACACGGCGGTCAAAATCTCCGCCGCGCTTGGTTCGCCAAGGCTGGGTGACAACGGCGGGGCGGCAGCTGGCAACTTGCGCACGCGTTCGCCCGCCGGGGCCTGCGCCTCCAGCAGCAGCAGCAGATCAAGCTCTTGCTCGGCGGTGCGCCGCGCGACCACCACCCGTTCGAGCGAGCGGTCAGCCCCGCTGCGCCACATCTGGCCCATTTGCAGGCAGCCTAATGCCCACCATAAGGTGCGGTAAATCAGCCAGAACCGGAACCGCGCTGGCTCAAATGCTGCGCCGCCCGCTGCGGTATAGGCCGCGGTCAGCGCTGCGACGCTGCCCAGCCCATAGGCCGGGCGATCCGGGCGCGAAAAGCGCCACACGGTCATGCAGCCATAGGCCAGATCCTCATGCGGATCGCCCAGGTGCGCCAGCTCCCAATCGAGCACGCCGGTCAATCGGCCCTGATCAACCAGCAAGTTGCCAAGCCGGAAATCGCCGTGAACCAGCCGGGGCGCGGCCGGTGCTGGCAAGTTGCACTCCAGCCAGTTGAGCGCCAGCGCCAGGATCGGGCGGTCGCCGCCATAATCCAAAAAACGAGCCCGAAGGTCTGCCAGCGCAGCTGCGGTGTCCATCACCGGGGCAGGCAGCCCGGCGATGGGAATGCGGTGAATTGCCGCAAGTTCGCCCGCCAGATCGGCCAGCAGCACGCCGGGATCTTCAGTTTGCAGAATAGCCGCCGGATCGGGCGTGCCCGGCAGGCACCGCATCACGAACCCTGAGCCGATGCCATCATCCGGGGTCAGTTCGGCCAATACTTCGGGCGCGGTCACCCCG
>JANMBA010000132.1:0-5266 GCA_031360105.1 Novosphingobium sp. | reverse complement strand
AGTCCGGCGGGGACCAGCCATGCGATCGACTACGCCGATCCGGGCGGGCCTTCGGTCGAACTTCGGGTGCAGGCACTGTTCGGGCTGGACCGGCATCCCACCTTTGGCCGTCCGCCGCAGCCGCTCTTGCTCAAGTTGACCTCACCCGGCGGCAAGCCGGTGCAAACCACGCGCGATCTGCCCGGATTCTGGCGCGGATCGTGGCGCGATGTGCAGCGCGATATGAAAGGACGCTACCCGCGCCACCGCTGGCCCGACGAACCGTGGACTGAGCTACCAAGCCTCAAGACCAAGAACGCATTCAACCGCACTTGATTTCCCGCTCGTTTCGCGACACTGCAACGGCCATGTCAGCACGGATCTTTCAGCGCCCCAAAAACGCCATGCAATCGGGCCAGGCCCGGCTGGACGAATGGATCCTCGAATTTGCCCCGGCGGAAGCCAAGCGGCCCGATCCGCTGATGGGCTGGGCCGGATCTGGCGATACCCAGGCGCAAGTGCAGCTGTGCTTTGCGGGCAGCGCAGCGGCGCAGGCCTATGCCGGCAAATACGGGATTGCCGCCGAATTGCACGCCACCCCGCCGCGGCGGCTCAAGCTGCAAACTTATGCGGACAATTTCCGCTAGAATTCGGAGAATATGAAACGGGCCGGCTCACTGCCTCGGGTTGCGCAGAAGGTAGCGCGCCAGCCCGCTTCATGGCCGCTCCGGAAGGATGATGGCCATTTCGACTGCCACGATAAAGACCAGTCGAACCTTCTGATACGGCGATTCGTGCTGACAGACTTGCGTAAACGCGACACCACCGCCATAGGCCGCGCCGGGAGTCGGTCGGACGTTTGCGCCCGCCAACTTGGTCAGGTCCGGAAGGAAGCAGCCACAACGGGTTGCGGCGGGTCGGCCGGCTCCTTTTCCCCCTTCGACAAATTGCGGCGCTGCGCCTAACTTGGACGCGATGGACGATTCCCCCGAAACTATTGCCAACGAACCCGATGATGAAGCACCTTCAGCGCAAGAGCTTGAGGCTGCTGGACAGGAATCGATGTTCGGTGCGCCTGCGCCCGCAACTATTGCCGTGGTTGCTGCGCCCGCGCAGCCGTATCGCGTGCTGGCGCGGAAATATCGCCCGCAGACTTTCTCGCAATTGCTGGGTCAGGATGCGATGGTCCAGACCTTGGGCAATGCGATCAAGCGCGACCGGCTGGCGCATGCGTTTCTGATGACCGGGGTGCGCGGGGTGGGTAAAACCTCGACCGCGCGGCTGATCGCCAAGGCGCTCAATTGCATCGGCGCGGATGGGTTGGGCGGCCCGACGATCGACCCATGCGGCGTGTGCGAGCCCTGCGTGGCGATTGCCGAAGGGCGCCATATCGACGTTATCGAGATGGATGCCGCCAGCCACACCGGGATCGACGATGTCCGCGAAATTATCGAGGCGGTGCGTTATTCAGCCGTCTCGGCCCGCTATAAAATCTACATCATCGATGAAGTCCATATGCTGTCGCGCCAAGCGTTCAATGGCCTGCTCAAGACGCTGGAAGAGCCGCCGCCGCATGTGAAATTCCTGTTCGCCACTACCGAGGTCGATAAGCTGCCGGTGACTGTGCTCAGCCGGTGCCAGCGGTTCGATCTGCGCCGCATTCAGGCCCCGTTGCTGACTGCGCATTTTGCGATTATCTGCGCCGCCGAACAGGTCAGCGCCGAAGACGAAGCGCTGGCGATGATCGCCGCTGCCGCTGAAGGTTCGGTGCGCGATGGCTTGTCGATCCTTGATCAGGCGATTGCCCATGCCGATCTGGGCGGCGCGGGCCAGGTCACCACCGATCAGGTGCGCGATATGCTCGGGCTGGCTGACAAAGGCGCGCAGCGGCGCTTGCTCGGCGCGCTGCTGGCGGGCGAGGGCAGCGTGATGCTCGATCTGGTCGATCACCAGTTTGCGCTTGGGGTGGAGCCGTTGGCGCTGCTCCGCGCAGCGCTCGAACTGACGCACCGGATCACGGTCTGCCAGCTGGGCAAAAGCGGAGCCGATGCCGCCAGCACCGAAGAACGCGCGGCGATTGAAGGCTGGGCGCAGAGCTTGAGCGCGGGACAACTGCACCGGCTGTGGCAACTGCTGCTCAAAGGATATGACGAAGTGCGTGGCGCGCCCGATCCGCTGATCGCCGCCAAGATGGCGCTGCTGCGGGTCCAGCATGCCAATGACCTGCCTGATCCCGGTACGCTGGCCAAACAGCTGGAGGAGATAACCGCGCGCGGTCCGGTTATGGCTGCGCCGGGAACCCCGGCGGTCGCTGCGGAAGCGGCAGCACCGGCCGCAATGGATTGGGCGGCGCTGATCAACACCGTCGATCAATCGGGTCAGCTGCGCGTGGCGCAAGTCATGCACGATTGGGTGCGGGTTGCGGCGCTGATCCCAGGCGAGCTGACCTATGCGCTGGTTCCGGGCTATTCGGGGGATCCCAGCTCGGAACTGCGCGATGCGCTGCTGCGTGCCACCGGTGAGCGCTGGCAAGTTACCCGGATCGAGGGCGAGGCGGCCCCGGCCTTACGCGAAACTGCCGAAGCGGCGCGTGATGATGCGCGCGCGGCGGTGCTGCGTGATCCGCTGGTCGAGGCGGCATTGGCGGCCTTTCCCGCTGCCGAATTGCTCGATGCCAGCGCGGACGCCCGCGTGGCACAGAGCGGAAAATGGAGAAGCTGACGTGAAGTCGATGGAAGAGATGCTCAAGGCGGCCCAGCAAGCGGCCGAGACAATCGAAAAGCAGATGACCGAGCTGCAAGGCAAGCTCGACCTGATTGAGGTTGAAGGTGCAGCGGGCGGCGGGCTGGTCAAGATTCGCTGTTCAGCCAAGGGCCGGGTGATCGGTGTGGCAATTGATGATTCGATGCTGGTGCCAACGGACAAGGGGATCCTCGAAGATCTGGTCGCCGCCGCATTCAACGATGCGCGGAGTAAAGCCGACGCTGTATCAAGCGCAGAAATGGGGCGGATGCAGCAAGGCATGGGGCTGCCGCCGGGGTTCAAGCTGCCCGGGATGTGAAGGCGCTGACGGGGCCAGATCAGTCGTTGGTCGATTAACCTTGCCATGCACGGTGTAACGGTCTTCTAATACAGTCATTGGGTCGCACCGCCAAAGGGGAAATTGTCATGCGTCACCTGTTTTTGCCGCTCGCCGCTGTGTTGCTGTCAACCAGTGCGATCACGCAGGTGCCCAAGGATCAGCTCGACCAGCCACCCGCCACCGCGAAACACTATGTGATCCAGTCAACCGGCGGCAAGCACGGCGATTCGTGGGTCTGGCAATTGCCCGATGGTACCCGCAAAGCGCGCGAAAGCATGAATTTGCGCGGGCAAGTCTGGGAAGTCGATTACACTGCTAAGGCGGGCAGCAATGGGTTGCCCGCCCGCGTGACAGTCCGCGGTGTAACCCCGCAAGGCGATGCTGCTGAAAGTTTCAGCCTGACCGGGAATGCTGCCGCTTGGCAAAGTCCGATCGATCAAGGCAGCAGCGCTGCGGCCAGCGGCAAATTCTACACCACGATGGGTGGTCCGATGGATACCAACGCGTGGTTTGTCGAGCGCTTGCTGGCCAGCCCCGGGCATAAAATGGCCCTGCTTCCCGGCGGCGAAGCGCGGGCCGAGCCGCTGACCACCATGGTCGTGGGCAAAGGTAAAGCCGCCAAAACCATCGCACTGTGGCAAGTCACCGGCGTATCGAACACCCCGCTGCCGGTATGGACCGATGCCAAGGGCAAATTTTTCGCGCTGACCAACGGCATGGGCTGGCTGCCCGATGGCTATGCCGCAGAACAGCCGCGCATGGAAAAAGTCCAGGCGGCGGCGCTGGGTGCGCAGGCTCCGCTGCTGTATAAGCGGCTGGTAACCGTGCCCAAAGCGCCAGTGGCTTTTACGCATGTCAAACTGTTCGATGCGGACAAGCTGCGGTTTCTGGCCGATCAGACTGTGGTGGTTAGCGGCACAAAAATTATTGCGGTCGGGCCTGCCGCGACCACCGTGGTTCCCGCTGGCGCGCAACTGTTCGACGGGACCGGCAAAACTCTGGTTCCCGGAATGTGGGATTGCCACATGCATGTCGGTGACGATTACACCGGACCGCAAGAGCTTTCACTCGGCGTTACCTCGGTCCGCGATCCGGGCAACGACAACGTCAGAACGATTGACCGCCGCCAGCGCTCGGCCGCGCAGCAGCTGCTGTTGCCGCATGTCTATGCCAGCTCGCTGATCGACGGGAAGGGCCCCTACACAGCGCAGGTGGCCAATGTTGCGACCAGCCAGGCGCAAGCGATTGCCCTGGTTCGCAAGGCCAAGGCGACTGGCTTTACCGGGGTCAAGTTCTACGGCACCTTCGATTACCACTGGCTGCCCGCCACGATTGCCGAAGCGCACAAGCTTGGCCTGCATGTCCATGGCCATATCCCGCACAGCATCCGTCCGTCCGCCGCAGTCAAGGACGGCTACGATGAGATTACCCATATCAACTGGATCGTGATGGAAGGCGTGCCCGCCAGCGTGCTCGACACGGACAATGGGATCGGCCGGTTCGAAGGACCAGGGCGCTATGCCAAGGATATGGACCTGCACAGCCCGGCGATGACCGCGCTGATCCGGACGATGGCCGCCAAGCAGATATATTCGGACCCGACGATGGTCACGTTTGAGGGGCTGTATGTCCCGGACAACGGCGATCTGTCGCCAGCCTACGCTCCATTTGTGGGCACATTGCCCGCCAGCACCGAGCGCGGCTTTCACTCTGGCGGCTTTGCCGTTCCGGCGGGACTGACCCGTGCCGATTACCGCGCCAGCTGGGCCAAAATGGTCGAACTGCTGAGTCTGATGCACAAAGCCGGCGTGCCGATTGTTGCAGGAACTGACGGCAGCGGGATCGAGATAATCCGCGAGCTGGAGATTTACCTGCAAGCCGGGTTTACTCCGGCTGAGGCCCTGGCGGCGGCAACGATCGTTCCGGCGCGGCTGGTCGGGATGGACCGGCAAACCGGCTCGATTGCCGTCGGCAAAACCGCCGATCTGGTATTGGTCGAAGGCGATCCTGAGGCCCGGATCAGCGATTTGCGCCAGACCCGCTGGGTGATGCTGGACGGCAAATTGATGAATGCCGATGCCCTGCGCGCGGCTGCCGGTTTCTCGGGCAGGCCGCATTAGGATCAGCGCCTAGTCATGGCATCGCGCCGCGCGCCATCCACAGCCGCGCGCGGCGCGCCCATTGCAGCGCGGCAAGGGCACCCCC
>JANMBA010000131.1:0-4368 GCA_031360105.1 Novosphingobium sp. | reverse complement strand
AACCCCAAATAAGCCACCGTCTGAACCAGCGCGACCAAGTAATGCCCCCAAGCGTTAGCGCGTAATACTTGCGTGATGGCGGGTTGGTGGGCGGTTGTCGAGCGATTGCGCCCGTCCCAGGTTCAAATGTGCGCGCAAAGGCGCAAAGACGCAAAGACGGCGCGCCATGCGCCGCAGGCATGGCAATTTCACCGCTTTGCCGGTTGCCGCCAGTTTGAAAGGACGCATGGCTGCGCCGACGAAACACCCCTGTGCGCCTCTGCGCCATTGCACGAACAAATATTCCAGCAAGACGATCTTAACCTTTGGCATTGGCAAGCCGGTAACACGCCCGGGCCGATTAGAGCGGCATGCGCTGTTTCGCTGCCCTTGCCTTGTCGCTCATCGCGTTCACCGCCGTCCCGGTGGCGGCGCAAGTGGTGACCGTGACCGAAACGGTCGAGATTACCGAGGAGGTCAGCAGCGACCCCGAGCTGGGCGGCTCCGAGCGGTTCGTCATGGCCGCCCCCGCCGATCTGCCGCGCGGGATTGCCAGGTTTGGCCCGTTCCGCGTGCTCGATGCCGGCCGCGCCGCGCTGGTCGCTGCGACTGACGAGGCCAGCCCGGCGCAGTTCCAGGCGATGCTGCGCGTTTATCCCGGGATCGCATTGATCGAGATGATCGAGTGCCCCGGCACCGAAGATGATCGCGCCAATCTGAAACTTGGCCGGATGATCCACGCGCGCGGGATCAGCACCCATGTGCCCGCAGGCGGATCGGTTCGGTCGGGCGGGGTTGAGCTGTTTCTGGCGGGCAAAAACCGCATCGCCGATCCCGGTGCGGAGTTTGCGGTCCACAGCTGGGCCGATGAAGATGGCCGCGAAGCCAAGGATTATGCCGACACCGCTCCTGAAAACCGCGCCTACATCGGTTATTACGAAGAGATGGGCATGGCCGAGCCGCAAGCCCGCGCATTCTACGCGATGACCAATTCGGTGCCAAATGCGCAAGCCAAATGGCTGACCGCTGCGGATATGGGGCAATGGGTGCGGCTGGATTAGGCCACTTGCGCTTGACTCGCCCGGCGGCCTCCCGTAACGGCCCGCCTCTGTAATCGGGCCTCCGCAAGCATGGGTCCGCAGTCCAAAGTATTCCTGAGGTTTTGAAATGAAGCGCACCTTCCAGCCCAGCAATCTTGTTCGCGCCCGCCGTCACGGCTTTCGCACCCGCTCGGCTACGGTCGGCGGCCGCAAGGTACTCGCCGCCCGCCGCGCGCGTGGCCGCTCCAAGCTGAGCGCCTGAGCCAATCACCGCATCCGTCGGTCCTGTCTAAACGGGCCGACTTTCTAGCCGCCAACCGGGGCCTGCGCATCGCACGGCCCGGTTTTGTGCTGCTGGTGCGCCCGAACGAAGTCAGCGCGATGCGCTATGGCATCACCGTCACCAAGAAAATCGGCAATGCCGTGGTCCGCAACCGCATGAAGCGGCGCTTTCGGGCGTTGTTGCGTGAACTGCTGGCTGAGCAGGGCCTGGCCGCCCACGATCATGTGGTGATTGGCCGCGACGGCGGGGTTGAGCGCGATTTTGCTCAGTTGCGGGTAGAATTGGTCGCAGCCTTGGCGCGCGCCGCCGCCGGGCGCGGCGATCCCCCGCGCAAACGCAAATGAAATACCTGCTGATCCTGATCGCGCGGGGCTGGCAGCTTGGCCCGTCGCGGATCCTCCCGCCGACGTGCCGCTATGCCCCGTCGTGCTCGCAATATGCGATCGAGGCGCTGGGCAAATATGGCGCGATTAAGGGTGGCTGGCTGGCGGCGAAACGTATAGTGCGCTGCAATCCGTGGGGTGGCCACGGCCATGACCCGGTGCCTTGATAAGCGCCGCCGCCTTCCCATCTGACACAAAGAATTGAAGCAGGGGCCCCACGTGGACAAGCAGAACTTACGCAATATGGTCCTGGCCGGGGTGCTGACCGTGGTCACCCTGTTCGGGTGGGATGCGGTGATGCGGCATTACTACCCCAATATGAACAAGCTCCCGGTGGCTGCGGCCGGCGCGCCCGCTGCCGGAACGATTGCCGGGACCAATGGCGTTGCCGCCCCGCAAGCGCCATCCACCGCCAAGCCGACCCGCGAAGGCGGGCTGACCAATCCGGCTGATCAGGCGCTGGAGGCCAAGGATCTGGTCACCGCGCTCAACCCTGCCACCCGCGTGGCGATTGCCGCACCCGGTCTGACCGGCTCGATCAATCTGCTGGGCGGGGTCGTCGATGATCTTTCGACTGTCCGCCACACCGCTTCGGTTGACAAGACCAGCGCGGCGCAGCGGATATTCTCACCGGCCGGCACGCCGGCGCAACAATACGCGCAGTTCGGCTGGGTCCGCCCCGATAGTGCCGCCGATGCTGCGTTGCCCAGCGGATCGACCCAGTGGACCGCGCCTGCCGGGGCCAGGCTTACCCCGCAAACCCCGGTCACGCTGACCTGGGCCAATGGCGCGGGCCAGACCTTCAGCCTGACTTATGCGATCGATGCCGATTATCTGATCACCATCACGCAGAGCGCGGCCAATGCTGGTCCAGCGCCCTTGGTGGTAAAGCCCTATGCCTTGATCACCCGCACCAGCAAGACCGCCAGCATCGATACCTGGAACGTCCAGGCGGGGCCATTCGGGGCCTATGATGGCAAAGTGTCGTTCAGCACCAATTACGCCGATGTCACGCCCAGCCAGCCGGTCAGCAATGCCGGTAAAACCGACTGGGTCGGGTTTACCGATATCTATTGGATGAGCGCGCTGGTGCCCGACAAAGTTGGCGCGGCCAGCGATTTTCGCGCGCTCGATGCCAGTACGTACCGCGCTGATCTGATCTATCCCGATGTCACCATCGCGCCGGGCCAGCAGAATGTGCTGACTACGAAGATGTTTGCCGGGGCGAAAGAAAGCTCGGTGCTGGATCGGTATGCGGCGGGCGGGATCACCAATTTCAACCTCGCGATCGATTGGGGCTGGTTCCGCTGGTTCGAAAAGCCGATCTTCAGCTTGCTCAATTTCCTGTTCGGCGCGGTTCACAACTTTGGCGTGGCGATTATCCTGCTGACGCTGATCGTGCGCGGACTGATGTTCCCGGTCGCGCAAAAGCAGTTCAAAAGCATGGCCGCGATGAAGGCGATCCAGCCCAAGATGAAAGCCATTCAGGAACGCTATAAAGACGACAAGCCCAAGCAGCAGCAAGAAGTTATGGCGCTGTACAAGTCCGAGGGCGTCAATCCGCTGGCCGGCTGTCTGCCGATCTTCCTGCAAATCCCGGTGTTCTTCGCGCTGTACAAAGTGCTGATCCTGTCGGTTGAAATGCGCCACCAGCCGTTTGCGTTGTGGATCAAGGATCTGTCCGCGCCTGACCCTGCACATATCCTCAATCTGTTCGGGTACCTGCCGTTCAACCCGCCCGCGTTTCTGGCGATCGGGGTGCTGGCGCTGCTGCTGGGGATTTCGATGTATTTCCAGTTCAAGCTGAACCCGGCGCAAATGGACCCCGCCCAGCAGCAGATCTTTGCCTTCATGCCGTGGATCATGATGTTCGTGATGGCACCGTTCGCGGCGGGGCTGCTGATCTACTGGATCACGTCGAACTTCCTGACGATTGCGCAGCAGGCGTTCCTTTATTCAAAGCATCCGCAATTGAAGGCGCAGACCGACAAAGCGGACGAAGACGCCAAACGGGCCAAAGCTCGCGGTGCCTGAGCTGTTGCCCGAACAGGAGGAAGCCGATCTGATCGAGCCTGCGCGGCGGCTGTTCGCGGGGCCGGTGGTGTTCCTCAAATCGGCTCCGTCGCTGCTATACTTGCCCGATCCGACGGTGCCCGAACTGGCCTTCGCCGGGCGCTCGAACGTGGGCAAAAGCTCGCTGCTCAACGCGCTGACCGGGCGCAAGTCGATCGCCCGCGCCTCGGTCACCCCGGGCCGCACGCAGGAATTGAACTTCTTTGAAGTGGGCGAACCGTCGGTGCTGCGGCTGGTCGATATGCCGGGCTACGGCTATGCCAAGGCCCCTAAATCCATCGTCAAGCAGTGGCAGCAAGTGGTGCGCGATTACTTGCGCGGGCGGCAAGTGCTGAAGCGCACGCTGGTGCTGATCGATGCCCGCCATGGCCCCAAGGACGTTGACCGCGAGATGATGAAGATGCTCGACGAGGCAGCGGTCGGCTACCGGTTGGTGATCACCAAGGCGGACAAGATCAAGGCGAGCGAGCTGGACGCCGCGCTGCTCGCGACGCAAACCGAAGCGCGCAAACATTCGGCGGCTTACCCGGTGATTCACGTTACCTCGGCGGAAAAAGGCATGGGCATCGCCGAACTGCGCGCCGCCGTGCTGAGCGATGCCGCGCTCTGA
>JANMBA010000121.1:0-5909 GCA_031360105.1 Novosphingobium sp. | reverse complement strand
AGCGCCTATTATGCCGCCGATTACTGCGCCTATCCGGTCGCGTCGAACGAGATGGAGCAACCGCGCGCGATGCTCGGCGTGGGTCTGCGCGACGCCTGAGTTATATTCCGGTGGTGAACAGGTCCACCTCAGTCAGTCCATTATCGCGCGGCCGCACGTAGACCGCATAAGCGGCGCCGCCGGACGCGCCTGCGATCACTTCGTCGCTACCCTCGCGGCGGCGCTCGGCTGGTAATTTGGCCGCGCGCGCGCTGGCGTAATAGAAATCGACCGCATCGCTGAGGCTAACCGGGGTGACGAAGCGCACCGCCCGCACTTTGCACCCGGCGGCATCGCTGCCCGCCGCCATGATCGCATGGCCGCGCGGATAAATCGGCAGACCGGCTGGCAGTTGCGCCGCCCAAGCCATCGTGAAGCTCAGCTGGTCAGCGCAGGCGGGCGCGGCAATCCCGGCAGCGGCGGCCAGCGCAGGCATGGTCAGCGCCCCGGCGAGCCGCGATGCGGGCTGCGAAGCGGTGGGTGCTGGCGCGGCCGCCAACGTGCCGCCCAGCCGCGTCAGCGCAGCAGCGCGGGCCGTGGCGGCTTCTTCGGGGGTGCGGACAAAGCCGGGCAAGTCGCCTTGCGCCGGGCCGCCGCCCGATAAGGCCGAATTGCCCCGGTTCTGCGCGGCAAGATCAGGGTCAATCATGATCGGATCGTTCAGCGCCGCCGCCGCCGCCGGATCGCGCTCGGCATTCGCATCGCCTGGCTTGTCAGCTGGTTTGCACGCCGCCAGTACCAGCAGCACGCAGCCAAGCAACAGGACGGGGCGAGAACGGGTCACATTTGCCAACCTTGGCGCAGAAATTTGCGCGGCACCCTTCATGCCGCAACGCGAAGCCGCTGCAAAGGGCGCAAACTATGATGCGGCGGCCAGCAAAACTTGATCCGGCGAAGTTAGGTCCGGAGAGTGGGGGCGTTACCATCGTGGCGGCAACGCCCCCCGCAGTGCAACGGCTTTTGCGACCCGGCTCTGCGTTTCCCCCTGCGAACCGGCGGCAATTGCTTGCGGGGGCCGGCTCAAGCGGAAGTGCCGCCTAGCTGGCCCAAGCTGAATAGCGCACAACGCGCTGGACCTTGCTCCCCAGAGCGATGCCCGCTAGCGCCGCGCCATGCAGAATACGCCAAAAAAGACTGATAGCAGTGGCTTGATCATGGCGCTTGGCGCATATCTGATCTGGGGTTTCCTGCCGCTGTACCTGTGGCTGGTCCACTGGGTACCGCCCTACGAATTCATCGGCTGGCGGATCATCTGGACTCTGCCGCTGTGCGTGGCGGTGCTCGCGCTGCGCGGCCAAATGGGCTTGGTGATCGGCGCGCTGCGGCGCCCGCGCAATGTCGCGTTGCTGGCGCTCAGCGCGCTGCTGATCGCGGTCAACTGGACGGTCTATGTGATTGCGATCCAGTCGGGCCACGTGTTCGCGGCCAGCCTCGGCTATTACATCAACCCGCTGGTCAATGTGCTGGCAGGCACGGTGCTGCTGGGTGAACGGCTGACCCGGTGGCAATGGGTGGCCGTCGGGCTGGCGGCGCTCGGCGTCTCATTGCTGGCCTGGGACGCCCGCGATATGCTGTGGATCAGTCTGACCCTGGCGGTCAGTTTCTCGGCATACGGCTTGGTGCGCAAGCTGGTCGCGGTCGAATCACTGCCCGGGCTGACCATCGAGACGTTGCTGCTGCTGATTCCGGCGGCGCTGACCGTGTGGTGGTTCGCGCAAGGGCCCGATGGATCGGCGATGGTCCGCAGCCCGGGTGCGGCGGCGCTGCTGATGGCCGGCGGGGCGCTCACCGGGATACCGCTGCTGTTATTCGCCGCCGCCGCGCGCCGGATGGATTATTCCAGCATCGGCATGGTGCAATTTTGCGCCCCGACGATCGTGTTTTTGCTTGGGGTGTTCGTGTTTGGCGAGCCGCTGCACGCGGTGCAACTGGCGTGCTTCGTGCTGATCTGGAGTGCGATTACGGTGTTCGTATGGGATATTCTTGCCCAACACCGAGCACGGTTACTCAGCCAAGCGCCAGCCTAGCGTCTCACCAGCGTGGAACGGGACAATCGGTGTGCCGTTCGCGTCGATGCGGTCTGGCACTGGCTGGGGCGCGCGCTCCAACGTGATCGTCTCGCGGTTGACCGGCAAGCCATAAAACGCCGGGCCATTGCGCGAAGCAAAGGCTTCGAACTGGTCCAGCGCGCCTTCTTCATCGAACACCGTGGCGTAGCTTTCCAGCGCATAGGCCGCGTTGAATATTCCCGCGCAACCGCAGGACGCTTCTTTGGCGGCGACGCTGTGCGGCGCGCTGTCAGTGCCGAGGAAAAACTTGGGCGAGCCCGATGTTGCCGCCCGGCGCAGCGCGAGCCGGTGCCGCTCGCGCTTGGCCACTGGCAGGCAATAGGCATGCGGACGGATCCCGCCCGCGAACATCGCGTTGCGGTTGATATGGAGGTGCTGCGGGGTGATCGTCGCTGCCACCGCCCCCGGGGCATCGGCCACGAACTGCACGGCCTGCGCGGTCGTGATATGTTCGAACACCACCTTCAATTCGGGCAGATCGCGCACCAGCGGTTCGAACACCCGTTCGATAAACACCGCCTCACGGTCAAAAATATCCACCGCGGGATCAGTTACTTCGCCGTGGACCAGCAGCGGCATCCCCAGCCGCTGCATCCGCTCCAGCGCAGGCCGGATCGCGGCGACGTCTGTCACGCCATGCGCCGATCCGGTGGTGGCATGGGCGGGATACAGCTTGGCGGCGGTGAACACGCCGCTCGCAAACCCGCGTTCCAGCTCGTCCGGGTCGGTCCCGTCGGTCAGATAGCACGTCATCAGCGGGGTAAAGTCGGTGCCCGCTGGCAAAGCTGCCAAAATCCGCGCGCGGTACGCCGCTGCAGCGACCACCGTGGTGATCGGCGGGGACAGGTTGGGCATCACGATTGCCCGGGCGAATTGCCGCGCGGTATGCGCCGCGACCCCCGCCATCACCGCGCCATCGCGCAAATGGACATGCCAGTCATCTGGGCGGGGCATAGTGAGAGTCGCATGTTCAGCCATGCCTTCCCCTTAGCTAGGTCACACCCTATCTGTCACCCATGACCGCCACCCTTTTGACCAGCCGCGCCGTGATCCGACTAAGCCCGCTGGAGGATGGCGAAGACCCGCGCGATTTTCTGCAAGGGCTGGTGACCAATGACGTGAGCGCAGCGCTGCCGGTCTGGGCCGCCTTGCTGACCCCGCAAGGCAAGGTGTTGTTCGATTTTCTGGTCTGGGATGATAGCGGCGATTTGCTGCTTGATTGCGAAGCGGATTCTGCCGAGGCGCTGATCAAGCGCCTGACGATGTACCGGCTGCGCCGCAAGATCGCGATTGCGGTTGATCCCGACCTGCGCGTGCATTGGCAGCCGGGGCTGGACAACGCGCCCGACCCGCGGCTCGCCGGTCTGGGCCAGCGCTGGCTGAGCGCGGCGGTGAGTGACTGCGCGGAAGGCGCCTGGCTGGCGCACCGTTTGGCACTGGGCGTGTGTGAAGGGACCGCCGAGCTGGGCGATCTACTGTGGCTGGAATGCAATGCCGCCGAGCTTAATGGGGTCAGCTTCACCAAGGGTTGTTATGTCGGGCAAGAGAACACCGCGCGGATGAATTGGCGGGCCAAGGTTAACCGGCGGCTGGTGGTGGTGCCGCTGGCTGACAGTGATCCAGCGCGGCAGCGTGCGGCCTATCCCGCGCTGGGACTGGCGGTGGACCACCGGCGCGTCGAGGATATTCCAGCCGCGTTGCTCCCGGCCTATCTGCGCGAGGGCTAGCCCGCGACCGCAGCCCCGGATTGCAGCGCCGCCGCTACCAGCATCGCCTCGGCTGTATCGCGCGCAGCATTGCGCGGCAGTTCGAGCGATAGCGTCAGCGGCCCGCCCAGCAGCGCATCGCCCATCGCCATCAGGCACAGCGCGAGCGTGGATTGGCGGTTCGCGCCCGAGCCGAATTCGCCCAGATCATCGACCAGATCGTGGATCGCCTCGACAATCGGGTCGAGCGCATCTTCGTTGCCGTTGACCAGCATCCAGCTCGCCAGCGCGCCGCCGCCTTCCTTATCGAACGCATCGAACGTCAGATCGACCACATCGCGGGCGGTTCCTTGCCCGGCGCGGCTGGCCAGCACCGCCGCCTCGATCGTCGCGCAGATCGTCACCGCCAGATACCGCGCCAATTCCTTTTGCAGCCCCGCCGCCGACCCGAAATGGTGGAGCAAATTGGCATGAGTGCGCCCGATCCGCGTGGCCACAGCTTTGAGCGTGACCGCCTGCGGACCCAGCTCGATCAGCAGGGCCCGCGCGGCTGCGACCGCAGCGGTGCGGCTTTCTTCTTGAGTCAGGCGCTTTCTTATTGACATTAATGTAAGTTACTTTATTGGCAGCGTGATGAACGCTCCTGCAAAATTCCCCCTTGACCTAGAGCCAGCCGCGCCTTCGGGCAAGCAAGCTGTGCCCACCCCTGACGACCTGACCATCACGGTGCGCGATCTGCGGTTTGGCCGCGCGGCCAAGCCGGGCAAGTGGTGGCTGGCGGGCAATCCGGTGGCAACCCATTGGCATAATTCGTTGTCTGCCACGTTTCCGCGCGGCGAGGCGATGTTCATCGAATCGGTCAAGGCCCACCGCGACGGCGTTCCGCCCAAGCTGGAGGCCGAGATTCGCGCCTTTGTGAAACAGGAAATCAATCACACCCGCGAACATCTGGTGTTCAACAAAGCGGCGATCGATGCGGGCTATGATCTCGACGCGATTGATCGCCGACTTGAAGCCAATCTGGCCCTGACCAAAGATCGCCCGCCGATCATCAACCTGGCCGTGACCATCGCGCTCGAACACTACACCGCGATGATGGCCAACGATTTCCTCTCCAACCCCAAACACTTTGCCGGGGCCGAGCAAGAGAGTGCGCAGATGTGGCGCTGGCACGCGATGGAAGAAATCGAGCATAAAGGCGTCGCTTATGATACCTATCTGCATGCAACGAAGGACTGGTCCCGCTGGCGGCGCTGGAAGCTGAAATCGATCATGATGCTGCTGGTTTCGGGCAGTTTCCTGAAGAACCGCTGGAACGACACGCTCGAATTGCTGGCGCAGGACGGCATCACCGGCCCCAAGGTCAAATTGCAACTGGCCTGGTATCTGGTCGGCTCGCCCGGTGTGCTGCGCCGTGTGTTTCCGGCATGGTGCGCGTACTTCCTGCCCGGCTTCCACCCGTGGAACCACGATGACCGCGCGCTGATCGGCAAGACCGAAAGCGAGTTCGCCGACGCCGTACTGGCTTAACCCTTACCCCTCCTCTGAAGTGGAGGGGTAAGGGGGGTGGTGGCTTTGATCAAGCCGCGCGCATTCTGGCCAGCCCATCGTCATCACCGCCGCCATCGCAATCCGATTGCGAACCCAATTCAAGGGTATGAACCAAGCCCGGTACAGCGCAGCCCCGTGCGAGACTGTAGCTGGGGCGCACTTCACCGGTCGCGCGAAAGCCCAGCTTGCGCAGCACCCGGCCCGAAGCTGGATTATCGACAAAGTGTTTGGCGACGATCCGTTGGTGGCCCAGCGTCCGCGCGAGGCGCAGCACGGCGCGGCCGGCCTCGGTCGCATAGCCGCGGCCCCAATGATCACGCCCGAACCAATAGCCCAGTTCGACATCGTCGCCGTCGCGGGCCAGGCCGACACAGCCCACCAGTTCAGCCGGGGCCAAGGTATCCGGCCGGGTCACGAAGAAATGCGGACAACGCGCATCCTGCGGCTGCTTGGCAAACCAGCGGGCGTCAGCGGCGGTATAAGGCCACGGCGCCTTGGCCAGGTTCTTGACCACCGCCTCATCGGCGATCCGGGCCAGTAAGTC
>JANMBA010000120.1:0-3236 GCA_031360105.1 Novosphingobium sp. | reverse complement strand
AAGGCCGACTGGACCCGGATCGCGCCAGCGGACCTGCTGGTGATGGACCTTGCCCCCGATGCGAAAGGCCGCGCGCGCCGGGTGGTGATCCAGCTGATGCCGCCGCCGTTCTCAGCTGGGTGGACCGGCAACATCCGCAAGCTCGCTGCAGCGCACTGGTGGGACGGGATGAGCATCAACCGGGTCCAGGACAATTATGTCGTCCAGTGGGGCGATCCCAATGCCGATGACAAAGTGAAGGCGAAGCCGTTGCCGGCAGGGTTGGCGAAGATGGCGGAGAGTGAGTACGAAAGCCGTGCGATCCAATACCGCATGGCGCCTCCCAATCAGGTCGTATTGGGGCCGGATGCCTATGCCAAGAACAACTGGTTCGAAAATGGATTTCCGATTGCGGGCGACACCTTCGGGATGGTGTGGCCCGTCCACTGCTATGGCATGGTCGGCGTCGGCCGCGACCTGTCGCCCAACACTGGCTCGGGGGCCGAGCTCTACGTCGTGATCGGCCACGCCCCGCGCCATCTCGACCGCAACATCGCGCTGGTCGGGCGGGTGATCGAGGGGATCGAGTATCTCTCGAGCCTGCCGCGCGGGCATGGGGCGCTTGGCTTTTACGAAATCAAGCAAGGCGACCGGCGAGTTGCGATCAGGTCGATCCATCCTAGAACCGAAGTTACAAAGCTCCCGGCCTACGAATACCTGTCCACCGACAGCCGCAGCTTCGCCAAATACGCCGATGCTCGCGCCAACCGCCGCGATGCGTTCTTCATCCGGCCAGCGGGCGGCGCGGACATCTGCAACATCCCGGTCCCGGTGCGGCGAGTGAAGTCGAAGTGAAGGCGTTTCACGCAAAGGCGCAAAGGCGCAAAGGTCTCGCTCTGCGCCGCAGGCGCTTGAATCAAACTCAAGCATGCCGCATGCTGCAACATCTGATTGTGCAGGGGCGTTGCCCCAAGCTGAAGTCCTTTGCGCCTTTGCGCCTTTGCGTGAGAAATCTCTTCTCCGCGCCTCCGCATGCCGCTCATCCTGAGCTTGTCGAAGGACGCGCGAACCAGCTTGTTTCCTTGTGACCGAGACCATCACCCACACTGGCCCGCTGTGGCGCTGGACTACCCCTTCTGCTCCGGCGGCGTGGTTTTTCGTGACCATCGACGGCGCTGCGGGCGAAGCTTTGTCCGGCACCGCGATCATGCGGCGGCTGGAGGGCAATTCGCGCGGGTTTGGGTCGCTCAAGGTCGTCGCGACGATTGGCGCGAGTACATTCAAGACTTCGGTGTTTCCTTCGAAGGAACTCGGCTGGCTGCTGCCGGTTAAAGCCGGCGTGCGCAAGGCTGAGGGGCTGGGCGAGGGCGATGCGGTTGAGGTGGGGCTGGAGGTTTGAATTCCATGAGATCCTCTCCATTTTCACGAAGTGCAAATGGGGAGGTGGATCGCCGAAGGTGAGACGGAGGGGTATCAAGGCCAGCCCAGAAACCCCTCCGTCACCGCTTCGCGGTGCCACCTCCCCATTTGGCTTCGCAAAATGGAGAGGATCTAAGTGGCCTGGATCAGTTCGATGCGGTTGCCGAACGGATCGTCGACATGGCAGCGCAGCACGCCGGGCAGGTCGTTGTCCCAGCGCAGCGGCGCGGCTGCCGCCTTGAGCTTCGCGGCGAGGGCTTTGAGATCGCCCACCAGCAGCGCCGGGTGCGCTTTCTGAGCGGGGCGAAAGTCGGCTTCGACCCCGAGGTGGATTTTCACCCCCGGTGCTTCGAACCAGCATCCGCCGCGCGAGGCCAATGGTTCGGGTTTGGGCATTTCGCTCATTTCGAGCAGGCCGACGTAGAACGGGCGCGCCAAGCCCTCGCCGCCGACGGGGATCGCCAGCTGGACGTGGTCGATCCCCGTAAGGATGCTCATCAGATCCGCTCCGCCTCGGCCACGGCGTCACTCGCCCGCAAGGCCGAAATGATCCGGGTGAGGTGCGCGAGGTTGGATACGTCGAGGTCGATTTCATAAGTGCTGAACAGTTCATCGCGGCCCGAATTTTCCAGCGCGGCGATATTGGCGCGGTTGCCCGCGAAAATTCCCGCCGCATCGGCCAGCGTGCCTGGGCGGTTGTACAGCACCACGCGGACCCGGCCCAGCGCGCCGGTGGTGCGTTCGCCCCAGCTCAGGTCAAGCCAGTCGGCATCGACCCCGCTGGCCAGCTTGAGGCAATCGATCGAGTGGACTTCCACCCCCATGCCCGGCTGGCGCAGGCCAACAATCCGGTCGCCCGGCACCGGGTGACAGCATTGGCCAAGGTGAAACGCCATGCCTGCGGTCAGTCCGCGGATGGAGATTGCGCGATCTTGCCGGGGCCAGCTTTCCGGCTCGGCCAAGCCCTCGGTGCTGCCCGGGACCAGCGCCTCCATTACCGCGCGGTCGGCGACCTTGGCGGTGCCGATCGCGGCCATCAGCTCTTCTTCATTGCCGAAGCCAAGCCGCTTGACCGCGTCCTTGACCGCCTTCTTGCCGATCTTGGAGGGCAGCCGTTCGGTGATCTGATCGAACAGCTTGCGCCCGATCGCGGCGACTTCCTCGCGCTCTTTTGCCCGCACCGCGCGGCGGATCGCGGCGCGCGCCTTGCCGGTCACGACGAAGCCGAGCCAGGCGAGCTGCGGGCTGGCGCTGCGGCTCTTGATCAGTTCGACCACATCGCCGTTATTGAGCGTGGTGCGCAGCGGCATATGCCGCCCGTTGATCTTCGCGCCCACCGCAAAGCTGCCAAGGTCTGAGTGGACCGCATAAGCAAAATCAACCGGGGTCGAACCCTTGGGCAATTGCAGCAGCTGGCCTTTGGGGGTGAAGGCGAAGATCCGGTCCTGATAGATCGCCAGCTTGGTATGCTCGAGCAGTTCTTCGGCGTCGTGGCTCTCATCGACAATCTCGATCAGATCGCGCAGCCAGCCGACTTGCCCGTCGGGCTGGGTGCCGCCCTGTTTGTAAGCCCAATGCGCGGCCAGCCCGAACTCGTTGGTGCGGTGCATTTCCTGCGTGCGGATCTGCACCTCCATCCGCATCGAATTCTCGAAGATCAGCGCGGTGTGCAAACTGCGGTAACCGTTCGATTTGGGGGTGGAGATGTAGTCTTTGAAGCGCCCCGGGATCATCTGCCAGGTCGAATGAAGGATGCCCAGCGCGCGGTAACAATCGCCAACATTGTCAGTCAGCACGCGAAACGCCATGATATCGGTGATCTGTTCAAAGCTGACGTG
>JANMBA010000324.1:0-1913 GCA_031360105.1 Novosphingobium sp. | reverse complement strand
ATAGCCTAGATCGCGCACAATCGCCGAGATATCGGCATAGGTCCTGGGCACATCGCCCGGCTGCATCGGCAGGTATTCGATCTCGGCCTTGCGCCCGATCGCCTCCTCGAGCAGCCCAACGACTTTCATCAGCGGTTCGCTGGCATTGTTGCCGATATTGTACAGCGCGTGCGGTTTAACCGAACCGCCGGCTTTCTCGGTGCCGTCGTTGGCGGGGGGATTATCAAGGCAGGCGATCACCCCGGCGATAATGTCGTCGATGTAAGTGAAATCGCGGTACATATCGCCGTGGTTGAACACCGGGATCAGCTCGCCCGCCAGGATCCGCCGGGTGAAATTCCACAGCATCATATCGGGCCGTCCCCACGGGCCATAGACCGTGAAAAAACGCAAACCCGTGAGCGGGAGCGCAAACAGATGCGCATATGTTTCGCTCATCAATTCATTCGCACGCTTGGTCGCGGCGTACAGCGAAACCGGATGATCGGTGCGGTCCTCGACCGCGAACGGCAGCTTGGTATTGCCGCCATAGACCGAAGACGAGCTGGCATAGACCATATGTTCGGCTCCGCGGTGCCGCGCCAGTTCCAGCAGGTTGACATGGCCGGCCAGGTTCGAGGCGACATAGGCTTGCGGGTTCTCCAGCGAATAGCGCACCCCGGCCTGCGCCCCCAGATGCACGATCCGGTCAAGCGTGATCCCATCCAGCGCGCCGGTCAGCGCCGCCATGTCGGAGAAATCGAGCTGGTGGAACGTGAACCGGTTGCCGCCCTCGGCGAAGAGCTCTGCAACCCGGTCCTGCTTGAGCGAAACCTGATAATAAGCATTGAGATTGTCGATCCCGATTACCTCATCGCCGCGCGCCAGCAGGCGGCGGGCAAGGCAAAAACCGATGAACCCGGCAGCGCCGGTAACCAGAACGCGCATCATTTCCCCAATCGTTGCAGCTGCCGCTTAGCCGCAATCCTCTTATTTCATGGTTAACCCGGCGATGGTAGGGCGCTTGTCATGACTGCACTGCACAAAATCCTCGTCATATTTGGCACCCGACCCGAAGCGATCAAGCTGTTTCCGGTGGTCGCCGCGCTGAAGGCGGACCTACGCTTCACGCCGGTGGTCTGCGTTTCGGCGCAGCACCGCGGCATGCTCGATCAAGTGCTTCAGATCGCCGGGATCGTGCCCGACTTTGATCTTGATCTGATGAAGCCCGACCAAAGCCTTGATGCGCTGACTGCCGCGCTGCTGACCGGGCTGGGCGGGGTGATGGATCAGGTCCAGCCCGGCCGCGTGATGGTTCAGGGCGATACTGCCACCGCGATGACCGGCGCACTCGCCGCTTATTACCGCAAGCTGCCGGTCGATCATGTCGAGGCCGGGCTACGTTCGGGCAATATCTATCACCCCTGGCCCGAAGAAGTGAACCGCAAGATCATCGGCCAGATCGCCAGCCTGCATTTCGCGCCAACAGCCGTTTCGGCGGGCGCGCTGATTGCCGAGCAAGTCGATCCATCCCGCGTCCACATCACCGGCAACACCGTGATCGACGCGCTGCATTGGGTCACCGCGCGGATTGCCGCCGAGCCAGAGCTCGCCTCCGGACTGGCCGAGCTCGAAGCACGGTTTGCTGGCAAACGGATCATCGGCGTCACCAGCCACCGCCGCGAAAACTTTGGCGGGGGGCTGGAGAACATCGCCGAAGCAGTGCGGCAGATCGCCGCGCGGCCCGATGTCGCGGTGGTCTTCCCGGTCCACCCCAATCCCAATGTGCGGCGGGTGATGGATGCGGCGCTGGCGGGGCTTGGCAACGTCGCGCTGATTGAACCGCTCGACTACCCCAACTTCGCCCGGCTGATCGGTCTGGCTGAGATTATGCTGACGGACAGCGGCGGGGTGCAGGAAGAAGCCCCGGCGCT
>JANMBA010000104.1:0-2218 GCA_031360105.1 Novosphingobium sp. | reverse complement strand
TGGGGCGGACCACCGGCACGCCCAGCAGGTCGGCCTGAAACTGCATCAGCAGCTCGTTGACCACCATCCCGCCGTCGGTGCGCAGTTCGACGATTTCCACGCCCGAATCGCGGGTCATCGCATCGACCACTTCGCGCACCTGGAAGGCCACCGCCTCAAGCGCGGCGCGGGCGATGTGGGCCTTGGTCACGAACCGGGTCAGCCCGGCGATGATCCCGCGCGCGCGGTCGTCCCAGTGCGGCGCATAGAGCCCGGAGAAGGCCGGGACGCAATAGACGTCGCCATTGTCGGGCACCGACGCGGCCAGCGCCTCGATCTCCGAAGCGTGCGCGATCAGCCCCAGATTATCGCGCAGCCATTGCACCAGCGCACCGGCAATCGGGATCGACCCTTCGAGCGCATAGACCGCCGGGGCATCGCCCAATTTGTACGCCAGCGTGGTCAGCAGCCCCGAGGTGGACGGGAACGGCCGTTCGCCAGTGTTCATCAACATGAAACAGCCGGTGCCATAGGTGTTCTTGGCCTCGCCCGGCGCCAGGCACGCCTGCCCGAACAGCGCGGCCTGTTGATCGCCCAGCAATCCGGCCAGTGGCACCCCGGCGAGCACGCCAGTGCAAGTGCCGTAAACCTCGCTTGATGAGCGAATCTCAGGCAGGCAGGCGCGCGGCACCCGCATCAGCGCCAGGATCCCGGCATCCCAATCGAGCGTGACCAGATCCATCAATTGCGTGCGCGAGGCGTTGGTTACATCGGTGACGTGCCGCCCCCCCGCTGTTCCCCCACTCAGGTTCCACGCGAGCCAGCTGTCAATCGTGCCAAACAACAGCTCGCCCGCTTCCGCCCGCGCGCGCGCGCCGGGAACGGTATCGAGCAGCCACGCGAGCTTGAGCCCGGAAAAATACGTCGCCAGCGGCAATCCGGTAGTGGCGCGCAGGCGGTCTTGCCCGCCGTCCTGCTCCAGTTGCGCCACCAGATCCGCCGTGCGGGTGTCCATCCAGACCAGTGCATTGTGCACCGGCTGGCCGCTCGCCTTCTCCCACAGGACGGTGGTTTCGCGCTGGTTGGTGATGCCGATCGCAGCCAGATCGGCTGTGCTGATTCCGGCTTTGGCCAAAGCTCCCGCCACCACTGCTTGCGTGTTGGCCCAAATCTCGCCCGCATCATGCTCCACCCAGCCGGGCTGCACCATGATCTGCGCGTGCTCAAGCTGGTGCGACGCAATCGCGCTGCCGTGCTCATCGAAAATGATGAACCGCGTGCTGGTGGTGCCCTGATCGATCGCGCCGACGTAGCGGGTCATAGTCTCTCCTCATCCCGCTGCTGGGGCTATGCCAAGCGCCGCGCGGCTGCAAGGTTGAACCGCGCGGGATTTGCTGCAAGGCTGCGCGGATGCAGCTTGCCTTCCTGTTGTTCCCCGGGATCACCCAGCTCGATCTGACTGGGCCGGTCCAGTTTCTGTCGCGCTTGCCCGGCGCGAAGGTCGATCTGGTGTGGGACAGCCTTGACCCGGTGCCGACTGACGCCGGGTTTTCGATCATGCCCACCGCCACTTTCGCGCAAGTGCCGCGCGCCGATGTGCTGTGTGTGCCGGGCGGGATGGGGGTGGCCGGGGTAATCGATCACGCCCCCGCGCTGGACTGGGTTCGCCAGGTTGGGGCGGAGGCTGAATGGGTGACCAGCGTGTGCACCGGGGCGCTGGTGCTGGGTGCAGCTGGGCTGCTGCAAGGCTACCGCGCGACCACGCATTGGGCCTGGCACGATCTGCTGGACTTGTTCGGGGCTGAGCCGGTGCACGCCCGCACCGTGTTCGATCGCAACCGGGTGACCGGCGGCGGGGTGACTGCGGGCATCGACTTTGCGCTGGCCCTGATCGCGCGGATCGCGGGCGATGATCATGCCCGTGCGGTGCAGCTGGCGCTGGAATACGATCCCGCCCCGCCGTTCGATGCGGGCAGCCCGGCCAAGGCAGGGCCAGCGCTGGTCGAGGTGTATAATGCGCGCGCCAACCGGCTGGCCCCGCAGCGCCGGTCCGACCTGATCGCGGCCGCCGCCCGGCTGGGGTTTGCGCCGCCGCCGGGTTCCGCAGCGTGACCGTGCGCCAGGCGCTGTCCAGCCTGCTGACCCTGGCTCTGGCCGGGTTGCTAGCCCCGCCGCTCGGTGCCGCGCCGCCGCCCCCCGCACCGGCGCCCCCCGCACCGCCGCCTGCCACTCCGAACAC
>JANMBA010000043.1:0-3248 GCA_031360105.1 Novosphingobium sp. | reverse complement strand
ATCCCCAAGGGGCGCTACGTCAGCTGGGATGACTTCTCCGCCCGCGCGAGCGAGGCCGAGATCGCCGGATTCGTGCGCGCAGTGGGGCAGGTTGCGCGCGATTTGGAACTGGTCACGCCGGGTTACCGCTTGCTCGCCAATATCGGCCAGGACGGGCATCAGGAAGTGCCGCATCTGCATGTGCACTTGTTCGGCGGGCGTCCGCTTGGCCCGATGCTGGCACGCTAAAGCGCCAAGGCCCTTGCCCCGCGACTCGCGGTGCGGCTAAGGCTGCTGCGCCATGACGTCATACCCAGCCCCGCCTTGCGGCTTGATCGAAGGCCCGGTCCACCGTTTCGCGGTGCGCGCCTATTTCGAAGATACCGACTTGTCCGGGGTGGTCTATCACGCCAATTACCTGCGCTGGTTCGAGCGCGCGCGGTCGGACTTCGTGCGGCTGCTGGGGATCGATCAGCGCGCCGCGAATGAGGCTGGCTTCGGCGCGTTTGCCGTTGCCGAACTGACGATCCGCTATCGCGCCCCGGCTCGGCTAGACGACACGGTGCTGATCGAGACCCGCTGCGAGGACTTGCGCGCCGCGAGCTGCCGGATGCACCAGACTGCATCGCTCGAAACCGGCAACCTGCTGGCCGAAGCCCGCTTGCGGGTTGGTTTCGTCGCCCCCGATGGCCGCCCGCGCCGCATGCCCCAGACATGGCGCGCGGCCTTTGCCACAATCATGCCCGAAGGAATTCCATGACTATCGCTGCCCTGCTCTCTGCCGCCGCTGCCACTGCGCCCGCCGGCTCGGGCCACCTTAACCCGGTTCGGTTGTTCCTCGATGCCGACATCGTGGTGCAAGTGGTGATGGCCGGGCTGATGCTCGCCAGCGTTTGGGTGTGGACGATCGTGGCCTCGTTCACCCTGCGCCTGGCCGGAATCCGCCGCCGCACGGATGTTTATGAACGCGCGTTCTGGAAATCCAACCATATCGATGAATTCCAGATCAAGTACGATAAGGGCGAACTGCCGATGGCCCGCGTGGTCGATGCCGGCTTGTCGGAATGGCGCCGTTCCGTAGCCGGAGAGGTGGTTGACCGCGAAGGTACCCGGCAACGGTTGGCGCAAGCGATGGACAGTGCGATCGCGCAGGAAGCCGAGAAGCTCGCCGAGCGGCTGAACTTCCTCGCTACGGTCGGTGCGGTCGCGCCGTTTGTGGGGCTGTTTGGCACGGTCTGGGGGATCATGAATTCGTTCTACCAGATCGGGCAGCAGCAAAATTCCTCGCTCGCGGTGGTTGCGCCGGGGATTTCCGAGGCGCTGTTCGCCACCGCGATTGGCTTGTTCGCAGCCATTCCGGCGGTGATTGCCTACAACCGCTTTTCGCACCGGGTCGATCAGCTCGAAGCCCGGCTGCAGCGCTTTGCCGACCGCTTCCACGCCAGTCTCAGCCGCGAGCTGGAGGCGCAGTAAGTGGCCTTCACGCCCTCACGCCGCCGCATCCGAAGGGGCCGCGCGCCGATGGCGGAAATCAACGTCACGCCGCTGGTCGACGTGATGTTGGTGCTGCTGATTATCTTCATGGTCACTGCGCCGCTGCTGAGCGCCGGGGTGCCGATCGACTTGCCCGACAGCAATGCGAGGCCGCTTGACCAGACCCCGAGCCAGATCGAGCTGTCAATCGCCACCGACGGGACGGTGTACCTGGGCAAGGCAGTGGTTGCGCCCGGAACGCTGGGCGCGATGCTCGCGGCGGTGCCCAAGGGCGCTGACGGCAAGCCGCCGCTGGTCACCCTGCGCGCGGACAAGACGCTCGAATACGGCAAGGTGATGGGGGTGATGGGCGAACTGAACCACGCCGGGTTCAACGCCATCTCGCTGGTCACCGACCGTTCAGTTAACGCGCCCTAGCCCATTAACCATGGCCGCCACGACCCTCCGCCGCGAAGAATCGCTCGGACTGGCGCTCGCGCTGATGGCTCACGCCGGCCTGATCGGCTGGTTGGTGTGGCAACGCGCGCCTGCCCCGCTGCCGCTGCCCGAGCGGATGACGGTGACGATCAGCGATGAGGTGGGTCTGACCGACGCTGCCCCGGCGCAAGCCGCGCCCGCACCCCAGACTGGGCCCGAGCTGGGTGAAGCACTGCCAACGCCGCCACAGCCAGTCGCCGAAGCTGAGCCGGTTGCCCCACGTCCATTTTCAGCTCCAGTGCCCGCACCAGCAGCCAAGTCGGTCGCGCCGCGTCCGCAACCGGTGGCGGCAAAACCGCAAAGCCGCGCTGCGGCATCGCCACCAAGGCCCGTCCAGCCGGGTAGGCCGGGTGCTTCGGCTTTTGACTCGGCGTTCAATGCGGGCATTCCGCAAGCCAAGCCCGGTGGCACTGCGCAGACGCAGTCCGCGCCAATCACCGGCGCAGTGCGCAGTTCTTTGGCGGGGGCCGTCGCGCGTCAACTCAAGCCGCGCTGGCATGGGCCAAGCGGACTGGATGTCGACAAGTTGGCGACCACGGTCGAATGGGATCTGGCTGCCGATGGCTCGCTGTCCGGGGCACCGCGCATAGTATCACAAACCGGGATCACCGATGCCAACCGCGCGCAGGCCGACCGGCACAAGGAACAAGCGCTCAAAGCGGTGCGCACCGCTGCGCCGTTCACGCTGCCCGCGCAGTATTATGCCGCCTGGCGGCGCCTGCGCTTCACTTTTGACTGGAAGATCAACCAATGAAGCTGACGGCAATTCTCACCGCTGCGCTGCTCACCGCAGTTCCGGCAGTATTGCAGGCGCAGAGCGCGCCCGCGCCGCAGCCCGCAGCCACCCCGGCGGCCGGAGAAGATCAAGTGTTGACCGGCACAGTCAGCGGCGAAGGCGAATGGCAGAACCAGTCCATCGCCATCCCGGCCTTTGCCACCAACGCCGATGTTGCAACGCAAACCAGCGCGGGCGGCACTTCGGCGCTGGGATTTAGCTTGGCCAGTGTGATTTATGGCGATCTCAAAAACAATGGGCTGTTCCAGCCGACCGGGCCCGCCAGCCTGCCGCGCCCGGGCCTGGCGCAAATCCAGGCGCCTGATTATCCGGGCTGGCAGGGGCGCGGCACCGATATGTTGCTGCAGGGCTATGTCCGGGCTGAGGCCGACGGCAACGTGACGGTGGGCTGTTATCTCTACGACGTGTCGCTGGGCCAGCAGCTGGCGAAGGCCGGGTGGACTGTGAGTCCCAGCGAATGGCGCCGCGCCGCGCACAAATGCGCTGACCTTGTCTATGCGCG
>JANMBA010000006.1:0-4804 GCA_031360105.1 Novosphingobium sp. | reverse complement strand
GCCCAGAAGAGGACTCGAACCTCCACGCCCTTGCGAGCGCCAGCACCTGAAGCTGGTGCGTCTACCAATTCCGCCATCTGGGCACGGGTGGCATGCTGCAACAGCGCGGCATGCCGGGTAGGAGCGCGCCACTAGCTGGGGCGGCGGCTGGTTGTCAACCGATGGTTCGCGCGGCGTGCGCGGATTTAGTAATGGGCCAGGTAGCGGCAGCTGGCGGGGATTCGGACGTTGCAGCCACCCGCTGCCTTGTGCCAAGGCGATCGGCGACGAAAAGCACTGCTGACGGGATGAATATGGCGCAGAAACTTGCAGGCAAGCTGGTGGTGGTGATGGGCGGCAGCGGCTTTGTGGGCCGCCATCTGGCGCAAGAGCTGCTGAGCCGGGGCGCGCGGCTGCGCGTGGTCAGCCGCCAGCCTGAGCGTGCGGCTGGGCTCAAGCCGCTGGCGAACCTGGGCCAGGTCCAGCTGCTCCGCGCGGATTTGACCCGCGCTGACAGTCTGGCGCAGGCGCTGGCCGGGGCCGACGCGGTGGTCAATCTGGCCGGAACGTTCGCGGGTGACCTGGATGCGGTGATGGGGCGCGGTGCGGGCGCGCTGGCACGGGCGGCGGCGGCGGCAGGGGTGAGCGCGTTCGTCCATATTTCGGCAATTGGCGCCGATGCCGAGGGCGAGACCCAGTATGCCCGGGCTAAGGCAGCAGGCGAGACCGCAGTGCTGGCGGCCATCCCCGGCGCGGCGATCATGCGGCCGTCGGTGCTGTTCGGGCCCGATGACCAGTTCATCACCATGTTTGCCGGGCTCAGCGCCAGCTTGCCGGTCCTGCCGGTGTTTGGCAGCAGCGCCAAATTGCAGCCGCTGTTGGTCGATGATCTGGCGCTGGCGATTTGCGCCGCGCTGGAACACCCGGCGGCGCACGGCGGCCAGACCTTTGAACTGGGCGGTCCCGAAGTGATCAGCATGGGCGAGCTTAACCGCCGCGTGGCGCAGGCCGCCGGGCGCACGCCGGTGTTGGCCGAATTGCCCGATGCAGTTTCAGCCGGGTTCGCCGCGCTGACCGGGTGGCTGCCATTTGCCCCGCTCAGCCGCCAGCAGTGGAAGCTGCTCAAGGCCGGCAATGTCGTCTCGGGGCAATTGCCCGGTTGTGCGGCGCTGGGCGTGACCCCGCGCCCGTTGGGGCTGTTTCTGGATCGCTGGCTGGTGCGCTTTCGCAAGCACGGCCGATTTGGCAAGCAAACTAAAGCCTAGGTCCAAAGTCAGGCATTCACGTCGGCATAATGGCTGGGCGGCTGGATCACTTCCATCCGTTCGGCCAGCAGTGGCCGGAAACTGGGCCGGCTTTTGAACACCGCGTACCACCCGGCGGCCTGCTCGTGGCCATTCCAGTCGAGCCCGCCCAGATAGTCGGCGACCGAGATTTGCGCGGCGGCGGCCAGATCGGCCAGGCTCATCGTTGCACCCGCCAGCCAGGGGCGGTGATCGATCAGGTGGTCGATATAGTAGAGGTGCTCGTGCGCCAGCTTCATCGCTTCACGCAGCACTTTGGAATCGGGTGACTGGCGGTACACCAGCCGCTTCTTCATCCGCTCGTGCAGCAGCGGCGCGGTGACATCGCCGAAGAAATTTTCATCGAACAGCGCCACCAGACGCCGAATTTCGGCCCGGCCTGCTGCGGTGCCGTTGATCATCGGCAGTTTGTCCACCGTCTCTTCGAAATATTCGCAGATCGCCCGGCTATCGAGCAGCGTCAGCCCCTTGGCGGGATCGTGCAGCACCGGGGTGCGCCCGGCCGGGTTGAGCGCATAGAATTCGTCGCGCCCTTCCCACGGGTTTTCGCGCCACAGTTCGTACGGCACGCCCTTCTCGCTCAGCAGCAAGCGGACCTTGCGGCTGAACGGGCACAGCGGGAATTGGTAAAGTTGCCACATGATGGCTTGCCATGCCCGGTGACGAGTCCAGCTTCAAGGGATGAGCGGCATAGCGCATACGCTTTTCAGGTGGAAAACCTAGCGCTCGATCCGCGTGACCCGCCCCAGCGCCGCGCCGAGCCGGGCCAAGCGGCGCTCAATCCCGCTGTCGATCAGCGCGCTGACGGCTTTGGGCGGAGCGAGGATCAGCGCGCCATCGTCGGCCACTTGCAACGGAATTTGGCGCAAGGCGGCAGGCGCGCCGCCGCTGAGCCGCTGGGCCAATCGCAGCGCAAAGCCCCAGGCCGTAGCCCGGGCGAGCCGCTCAGCCGGAGCAAGCCGCGCCAGTATCCCCGGCGGCGCATCGGGCGCCCCGCCCAGGCCCACATGCAGCGCCATCGCCATGACCGCGCGATCAGCCGCACTGACCGCAATCCAGTTGCCGTGCAGCGCCAGGTCCTCGCCCGCCACTGCACGGAAATCGTTGTCGGACGCCCAGCTGGTCCCCGCGATCAGGCAGGCGGCATGGCGCAAGCGGCGCTCTTCGGGAGGGTCAGCGGCACAGGCTGCGTCGCTCCACGCCAGCAGCGCCTCGGCATGTCCTTCGACCGCCTGCTGCCCGGCGAGGACATGGCGGATGCCTTCGATCAGTGGATCGAGCAACCGCGTGCGCCGGTCAAGCGTTTGGAACAGCAGCCCCTCGCGCAGGCCGTGCGCCGAAATGATCACCTCGGACGGCCCGGTGACCGCGACCAGCGCGGCGAGCAGCGCGGCGGCATCGTCCAGCTGGAGCGCGCGCGCCGCCTTGACCCCGCGCACCGCCACCAGCTCAGCGCTGCCCATCGCACGCACGTGGGTTTTAAGATCGCGCGCGTCTTCGGCGGAAAAACTGTAATCGGCCAAGACCGGCAGCGGAAACTGGCAGCGCTGCATATGGACCCGCGCCAGAGCGCGCCACGCCCCGCCGACCAGATAGAGCGGCTGGCCCGCCACTTCGCTCAGCCAGCCATGCGGTTCGATTGCGCTGCGCAGGGCCTTGCGCAATTGCCCGCGCCCGCCCGCACGAATTGCCGCCACCCGCATCGCGCCCAGCAGCAGCGAGGCCTTTTCGTGCACTTCGCCGTCCGCCACCCGGACCAGCTCCAGGCTGCCACCGCCCATATCGGCGACCAGTCCGCGCGCCTGCGGATGCGCAGAGATCACCCCCAGCCCGGCGGCCTCGGCCTCATCATCGCCGCTCAGCAGTTCGGCCGGCAACCCCAGCGCGCGCACGGCCTTGAGGAATTGCGGCCCGTCGCTCGCCTCGCGTACGGCAGCGGTGGCCACCACCCGCACCCGCAGCGGCTGCATCAGCTTGAGCAGCGCGGCGAACCGCGCGAGGCCGGTCAGCGCGCTCTGCACGCTGTCAGGATCGAGCCGCCCGGATGCGACCACGCCGCGCCCCAACCCGGCCAGCAATTTCTCGTTGAACAGCACTGATGGCGCGCGCAGCGGCCCGCCGAACACCACCAGCCGGATCGAATTTGAGCCAATATCGACGATGGCTTGACGCTGGTCTGTGATCATGGCCCGCGTTTAGGCGCTGCACTGCGACCATGCCAGCGCCAAGATCGGGTATTCCTGGGAAAAATTAGCGCGGTATCGGCGTGAACTTGGGTGCCACTTGGCCGAACTGCGGCAAACATTGGGCAAATTCACGGTCGAGCGCGGCTGCCGGGTCTGAAGACTTGATCAGGCTGTCCTGCAGCACAGCAAACCGGCTCATATAATAGGTCTCGATCGTAGCGAGCGTGACGGCTTTTTCGTCGAGCGCACGGGCCCCGGTGATCACGAAGAATTCACGCCCCGGTCCGGCCATCACCGGGAACCGGTCAGCGCGCGGCAATTTCTGGCTTTGCTCACGCGCGATCTGCCCGAACACCAGCGCGCAATGCACCTGACTTTCCAGATCAGGCATCTGCGGGGCCGCAGCGCTCGATAGAGCAGAAACAACGCAGAGCGCAGCGGCGAGCAGAATTGCAGCGGGTTTGAACATCACAGTGATTTAGCGCCACCCAGATTAACCGCAACTGTCAGCAACGATTGACCGCAGGCGCGACCGCTTTACAAGTGGTCCATCGCAACTCAAAACCTGGAGAGAGCCTATGTACAGCCACAATATGGTGGGGACGAATGACGTCGCCAAATCGAAGACGTTTTACGATTCGGTGTTCAAGGCGATCGGCGGCAAGGAAGCCGTTCAGGACGACAAGGGCCGCCTGATCTACATGCACAACAACGGCGTGTTTCTGGTGACTCCGCCAATCGACGGCCAGCCGGCCACGCACGCCAACGGCGGCACGATTGGCTTTGCGATGGACAACCCGGCGCAGGCCGATGCGTGGCACGCCGCTGGGCTGGCCGCTGGCGGCACCGCGATCGAAGATGCGCCGGGCGTGCGCGAAAGCGGCATGGGCAAGCTGTACCTGGCCTATCTGCGCGATCCCGATGGCAACAAGCTGTGCGCGCTGCACCGCATGGGGTGAGCAATCTCATTGAAATAAAGCCCGATGGCACTCACGCGGCGGTGAAACGTGCGTGGGTGCCTGAGGCGCCGGTGGCGTTTGAATTCAACGGGCTGGCTTATGCCGTAATGATGGCCACGCCGGCCGATCTGGAGGATTTTTGCATCGGCTTTGCGCTGAGCGAAGGGCTGGCGGCGGCAGCGGATGAGGTCAGCGAGATTGGTATTGCGCAGGTCGAGCACGGCTGGATAGTGCGGGCGGGCTTGGCCGGTCTGGGCGCTGAGCAGCTAACCGAGCGGGTCCGTGCGCGGGTCGCCGAATCGAGTTGCGGGCTATGCGGGATCGAAAATCTGGCGGCGGTGGCCAAGCCTTTACCGCAGGTTGCGCGGCACGCCGC
>JANMBA010000433.1:0-3380 GCA_031360105.1 Novosphingobium sp. | reverse complement strand
GACTTCCCCTCGCCCGGCTGGTCCGGCGGGCTGGGTCTGCGCGGGGTGCTGCTGGCGGTGGTCAATACCACGGTGCTGCACCTGCTACCGCATTGGCTGGCGCTGCTGCTCGCGCTGCTGCCGGTGCTTGGCTGGGGGGCGCTCGATGGGCGCGGCGGGCGCTTTGCCGCGCTGCTGTTGGGCGGCTATGCTCTGATGATCGGGCTGTTTTCGCGGCCCGACAATTTCTACTGGGGGTTCCTGCTGCTGCCCGCGTGGCTGGCGGGCCTGGCGTTGGTGCCGCGCGGGGTTTGGCAATTGGGTACAGCGATTATTCGCCGTCCTACTCGCCCTGGCCTGAAATCGCCCCCGGTTCATTAGCGACCACGCCCAGCACCACCGCCCAAGCTGCGACATTCTGCTCAAGCTGCGCCGGATCGATCTTGTCAAGCGTATCGTCGGGGGTGTGGTGCAGATCGAAATAGCGCGTGCCGTCTTGTTGCAAATCGACCACCGCCAGCTTTTGCAGCGCGATGATCGGCTGCACGTCAGTTCCGCCGTGAGCTTTGGTGGCTCCTGTGACAATTCCCATCGGCGCGAGGGCCGCGCTGACCGCTTCGCCTAGCGGCTGGTTGGCAGACGCGAAGTTGAGATCGACCCGCCACACCCGGTCGGCCCCGAAATCGCTCTCCATCGCCAGCGCGTGCGGCTCGCTCGCGTGGGCTTTGGCATAGGCAATCCCGCCAAATCCGCCCAGTTCCTCGCTGCCCGCCCACAGCACGCGGATCGTGCGCAGCGGCTTGCTACCCTGCTGCGCGCGCAGGGCTGCGGCGGTGATGATCGCGCAGCCCGCGCCATCGTCGATCGCGCCCGTGCCCAGGTCCCAGCTATCGAGGTGGCAGGCGACCAAGATTGGCGGCAGCGACGGATCGCGCCCCGGCAGATCGGCGATAACATTGCCTGATGGCATCTCGGCCTGCGGATGGCTTTCCAGGACCAGCTGAAGCGTGATCGGCTTACCGGTAGCGGCGATCCGCGCGATCAAGTCGGCATCGGGGGCAGAAACTGCACCAGCTGGAATCGCGCGGCTGCCCGAGGGGAACGTAGTTCCTCCCGTGTGCGGATCGCGGTTGTGGTCGGTCCCGGCGGAGCGGATTACCGCTGCCACCGCGCCCTTGCTCGCCGCTATTGCCGGGCCTTGCCGCCGGGCGTTGCCATAAGGGCCATAGCCCGAGCCATCCTGGTTGGGCAGCATCTGGTTGTCGATGAACGCAATCTTGGCCTTGAGCGAGCCTTCAGGGGCGGCTTTCAGCGCAGCCAGACTGGCGAAATAGACCAGCTCGGCGCTCAGCCCGCCTTTGGGCGTCGGCACCGAATTGCCCAGCGCGGTGATATGCAGATTGTGCGGATAAGGCCCGGTCAGCCGCGCAGATTCAGCCCCGCGCACGAACCCGGGAATGGTGAACGGCTCGGCGTGGACGTTCTTGAAGCCCAGCCGGCCAAGCCGCGCCACCGCCCAATCGCGCGCTGCCGCCTCTCGCGGCGACCCATCCAGCCGCGCGCCGATCTCGGTCGTCAAGTCGGCGACGATGTCCCACGCGATGCCGCTACCTTGCAGTGGCGCGGCGGGGGCGGACGTGGCGACAACAATGGCGGAGAGCGCGGCAGCGCGAAGCAGGTTGGTCATACGCCGTCTTGTACCGCGCAGCGCGGGGTTGGCAATCGCGCGCCGGGGTCAGGCGGCGTTTTGGCTTGGGATCATGCCTTTCCAGCCGACAAATTCGGCGCGCCCGCCCAGCACCAGCCGGTTGTAACCCAACGCGAACAGGATCGAGGTGATTAGCGTGATCAGCATCAGGTCGATATAATGCAGCGATGCCAGCCAGCCGGGCAGCGAAATCAGGTTCAGCGTACCGTAAAATAGCACCCCCCACACAACGCCCGCCACTGCCGCCCAGGCGCCAACCCCGCGAAACAGCAGCGCCACTATGAACGCCGAAAGAATCGGCATCGAGGCGAGGCCGTTCAGCATTTGCAACAGGTTGATAATGCTGGTGGCATTCTCAAACAGCGGCACCAGCAGGATCGCGCTGAGCGTCAGCAGCGACGAGACGATCGCTGACAGCCGCCAGTGATCCTTGACCGGCGCAATGAACTTCGCGTGGAAATCTACCGCATACAGCGCCACCGTACCGTTGAGGATCGCAGCGGTATGCGCGATTACCGCCGCTGCCATCATCGCCGCAAACGCGCCAGTCAGCCAATGCGGTAGTACGGCCGCGACTACTCGGCCATAAGCTGCATCATTGACATCGCCGAACAGCTTGTAGCCGGCCACGCCGGGGATCACGACGATCGCCGGGATGATCAGGATCCGCACGGCGGCGGCGGCCAGCACGCCCTTCTGCGCTTCTTTGACGGTCGGCGCGGTCATGGCTTTTTGCGTGATCGGCTGGTTGGTTGACCAATAGAAAATCTGGATGAACACCATCCCGGTGAACAGCGTGTGGAACGGGATCGGCGAGTCCTTCGCTCCGATCATCGAAATTCGTTCAGTCGGTATGCCCGAGAAATCCCAGTGAATCGCGTTAAGCACCAGGATCACCACCAGCACCGCGATGCTGAGCACACCGATGCCCGAATAAGTGTCCATCACCGCTACTGCGCGCAGGCCCCCGGTAACCGTGTACAGCGCGGCGGCAATCCCCATCGGCGCGGCGAAATACCACAGCGGCCACTCCACGCCGAACATCGTCTTGAGGAATAGCGAGCCCGAATAGAGCGCAGCGGGCATATAAACAGTGATCGCGCCGATAAAGAACAGCGCGCCGATCAGCGTGCGGATCGAGCCGCCGCCATAGCGCTGCTCAAGCAGTTCGGTCACTGTGGTGCAGCCCGTTTTGTAATAGACCGGCACCATCACGTAAGCGAGGAACATCAGCCCGCAGAACCCCGCCAGTTCCCACCATGCAAGCAGCAGCATCTGATTGCCATTCATCCCGACGAGCTGCTCGGTAGATAGATTGGTCAGCGTGATCGAGCCCGCGACGAACAGCCATTTAAGACCGCCACCCGCCAGATATACGTCTTTGGCCGAGCCATCGTGATCAGGCCGACTGAGCAGCGCGCCGCCGCGCGTGGTGGTGCGGTAAGTGATGAAGGCGATGAACAGCAGCAACCCCGCGCCGATCACCAATTGCCCGCTCAGGCTGCTCAGATCGTCCAGCACTGCGCTCTCCCCGATGACCCGCAGTTGCCCCGCGTGGCGCATATCCCTAATACCTTTGAACCATGAACCTATCGCCAAAACCCGCCCCCGGCCAGCCCATGAAATTGGGGGTGTGTTATTATCCCGAACATTGGCCCGAGGCGATCTGGGCGGGCGACGCGCGGCGGATGGC
>JANMBA010000412.1:0-3152 GCA_031360105.1 Novosphingobium sp. | reverse complement strand
TCAAGGGTTTGTGCAGAAAAACCCTTGATTGCTGCGGCGGAGGAGGTCAAGACCGCAGCGTGACTATCTCAAGCATCGCCAGCGCGCCCGCCACGCCAACTGCCGCTGCCGTAGCGGCGGCGCTGCACTGGTGGCGTGAGGCCGGAGTCGAGCACAGCTATGCCGACAGCGCGACAGCGTGGCTGACCGCGCCGGAAGCCGAAGCCGAGTCGAACTTAGCACCAGCAACATACACCCCGCCCCCTCCGCCAGCACCCCCGCCGCGCCCGCTGATCGGCGGCGATCCGGCGCTGTGGCCGCAGGACTTGGCGAGTTTTCAGGCGTGGTGGCTGGCCGAACCCGCGCTTGATGCCGGACAAGTCGCGGGCCGGGTTGCGCCCCGCGGCATGGCCGGGGCGCAGCTGATGGTGCTGGTCGATCACCCCGAATCGAGCGATGCGGAGACGCTGCTTTCGGGTCCGCTGGGCAAACTGCTGGGCGCAATCGTCGCCGCGATCGGGATTGCGCCTGATCAAGCCTATGTAGCCAGCGTGCTGCCGCGCCACATGCCGCACCCCGATTGGGCCGATCTGGCCGAAACCGGATTGCCCGAACTGACCCGGCAGCACATCGCGCTGGCGGCACCGCAGCGGCTGATCTGCTTCGGTCAGCACGTTTCATCGCTGCTTGGCCACGATCCGGCGAATAGTGCTGATAGTTCTGCGCAAATTACCCATAGCCGCGGTGCAGTTGCGGCGCTGATGGCACCGGGACTGGAAGACCTGGTGGGGCGGCCACGGGTCAAAGCCCGGTTGTGGCAGGCGTTGTTGGCATGGCCCAGCACCTGATCGGACCGATCGAGCAGGGATTTGCGCCAAGGTGATGCCGGTTTCAAATAAGCGCGGTTGGATAGTGCTGTTGGCGCTGGCGGGCGCTGCGATGCCGGTCTGTGCCGCAGCCAACAGCGCGTCGGTCAGCTATTTTGCCAGCCGCAGCACCAGCGGCACCGTGCCGGTGCTGCTGACTCAAGACGACCGCGCCTATTACCGCGAGCTGTTTGCGGCGATCGAAGGCGGCAACTGGACGCGGGTCCAGGCGCTGTTCGCACAAAAAAGCGATGGCCCGCTGCACCAGGTGGCGCGCGCCGAATATTTCCTCGCGGCGGGCTCGCCCAAGATCGAGCTTGATGCGCTGAGCGGCTGGCTGGCGCTGGGGACGCAGTTGCCGCAATCCGAACAGATCACCAATCTGGCGCTAAAACGCGGCGCGCTTGGCACGCCCGCCTTGCCGCAGCTACGCCCGCTGAGTTCACTGCCGAGCCGCGCCAAGCGGGTCCGCCCGCGTGACAGCTCCGATGGCACCATGCCCGGCCCGGTCGCAGCGGCGATCGGCGGGCAGATCAAGGATGACAGTCCATCCGGGGCCAAGGCCCTGCTTGACGGGATCGACACCCAGCTTTCGGATTACGCGCGGGCCGAATGGCGCAGCAAGGTGGCGTGGAGCTATTACATCGAAAATGACGACGCCTCGGCTTATGCCCTGGCGCAAACCGCGCAAGTTGGCGCGGGTCCGTGGGTAGCCGAAGCGTGGTGGATCGCGGCGCTGGCGGCGTGGCGGATGGACGATTGCACCGGCGCGGCGGACGCTTTCGCCAAAACCGCGCAGGTTTCTGAAAATGCCGAGCTGACCGCGGCGGCGTTCTATTGGCGCAGCCGCGCGCTGGTCCGTTGCCGCTTGCCCGATCAAGCCGCTGCGCCGCTTCGCGCGGCGGCGCGGATGGACGAGACGCTGTACGGGATGCTCGCCGCCGAACAGCTAGGCGCGGTGCTGCCCAAAACGCACGAAGCCGCCGATTTTACCGCCGCTGACTGGCAGCAACTGCGCGATGTGCCTAACGTCCGCACCGCCGTGATGCTGGCCGAGATTGGCGAGGATGCGCTGGCCGACGAAGTGCTGCGGCATCAGGCTCGAATCGGCGATCCGGGACAATACCAGCCGCTTTCGCGCCTCGTGCGCAGTCTGGGCATGCCGGCCGCGCAGCTGTGGATGGCTTACAACGTGCCCGCTGGCGGACGGGCGGAACCCGCCGCGCGCTTCCCCACCCCCAAATGGACCCCGGTCACCGGTTGGACGGTCGATCCGGCGCTGGTCTATGCGCATACGCTGCAGGAATCGGTGTTTCGCACCACTGCCACCAGCCAGACCGGGGCCAAAGGGCTGATGCAGATAATGCCCGCCGCCGCGCGCGATCATGCCGCCGGGCTGGGGGTGGCCGGCACCGCGCGCGATCTGGCCAAGCCCGAGGTCAACCTGGCCTTCGGGCAACAGCACCTGCAAACGCTGCGCGATGCCGCCGGCACGCAAGGGCTGCTGCCCAAAGTGATGGCCGCTTACAATGCCGGACTGACCCCGATCACCCGCTGGAATAGCGAGATCAGGGACAAGGGTGATCCGCTGCTGTGGATGGAAAGCGTTCCCTATTGGGAGACGCGCGGCTATGTGAACATCGTGATGCGCAATTACTGGATGTATGAGCGGCAGGCAGGCGGCCCTTCGGAAAGCCGCATGGCCCTGGCGCAAGGCATGTGGCCGACCTTCCCCGGACTGTCAGGTTCACTGGCGGTACGGATGCGGGCCGATGGCACGGTGCTGCGTGGCCGCTGATGGCAATTGATCCGGCGCGCCAATTCAAACCGATCCAGATCGCGGTGCTGACCATTTCGGACACCCGCACCGGCGCTGACGATACTTCGGGCGACCTGCTGGCGGAGCGGGTCAAGGCCGCGGGTCACCGCTTGGCCGCGCGCGCGATCGAGCGAGACGATCCTGCCGCCATTGTCAGCCGGCTAAACACCTGGATCGATCAACGCGTGGCCGATGCAATCATTACCACCGGCGGCACCGGGCTGACCGGGCGCGATGTCACCCCCGAGGCGCTCGACCGGATCAAGGACAAGGACATCCCCGGCTTTGGCGAGCTGTTCCGCTGGCTGTCGTATCAATCGATCGGCACCTCGACCGTGCAAAGCCGGGCCTGCGCGGTGCTGTCACGCGGGGTCTATGTGTTCGCGCTGCCCGGCTCAAACGGTGCGGTGAAAGATGGCTGGGACGGAATTCTGGCCGAGCAGCTCGATAGCCGCAACCGGCCGTGCAACTTCGTCGAGCTGATGCCC
>JANMBA010000393.1:0-2468 GCA_031360105.1 Novosphingobium sp. | reverse complement strand
GCCAAGAATATCCTGATCGGCAACGAGTATTCGCTCGGCCGCAAGTTCAAGGAAATGATCCTCGCCCGGCGGATCGAAGGCGTGCTCAAAAAGCCCCAAATCCTTGAGCTGTACCTGAACGAAATCCCGCTCGGTCGGCAGAGCTTCGGGGTGCAGGCCGCCGCGCAAGCCTATTTTGGCAAAGATGTGGATGAGCTGACGCTGGCGCAGGATGCCTTCCTGGCAGCGTTGCCGCGCGGTCCCGAAATCTATGGCCGCTCAAACCACACCGCCGATGCGATCGAACGCCGCAACTGGGTGCTCGATCAGATGGTCAAGAACGGCAAGGCCACCGTCTCCGAAGCGGAAGGCGCGAAAGCCCAGCCACTGGGGATCATTCCGCGGCGCGGGGACAACTGGGATCCCGCTAATGGCTATTTCGTCGAGGAAGTGCGGCGGCTGTTGATCGGCAAGTATGGTGAAACGGCCGCGGGCGGGCCAAACAGCGTTTATGCCGGCGGGCTGTGGGTGCGGACTTCGCTCGATCCGCAGCTCCAGAAGGCGGCGCAAGATGCCTTGCGCGCCGGACTGATGCGGTATGGCGGCGGGCGTGAATTTGTGAAGCCGATCGACCATATCGATATCGATGCTGACGGGTGGCAAGGCCAGCTGGCCTCGCTCAACCGCTCGATTTCTTATCAGGACTGGCGGATTGCTGTGGTCATCGCCCGCGATGGACCGCGTGCTGCGCTGGGCTTTGCCGATGGCAGCAAGGGTGGCCTGGTGGCTGCCCCGGCACCGCTGCGCGCGGGCGATGTGATTGCGGTAGCACCGGCCGGAGGCGATCTGTGGGCACTAAAGGTCGTGCCCGAGATTTCGGGCGGCATGCTGCTCGAGGATCCGCATTCGGGCCGTGTGTTGGCGATGCAGGGCGGGTTTGATGCCGGGCTGGGCAGCTTTAACCGCGCCACTCAGGCTGAGCGTCAGCCGGGATCGACAATCAAACCGTTCGTTTACGGCACTGGACTGGATTTCGGGATGAGCCCGTCAAGCGAAGTGATCGACGGCAAGTTTTGCGTCTATCAGGGGGCCAGCCTTGGCCAGAAGTGTTTCCAGAACTTTGGCGGGCAAGGCGGCGGCAGCGCGCCGCACACGATGCGCTGGGGACTGGAGCAATCGCGCAACCTGATGACCGTGCGGATCGCGAATGACACCGGGATGGATCATGTCGTGAACACCTTCGCCCGGGTCGGGATCGGCAAATATCCGCCGTACCTGTCGTTCGCGCTGGGAGCAGGGGAAACGACTGTGCAGCAGATGGTCAACGCCTATGCCGCGCTGGCTAACAATGGCTTGCAGTTTCCGCCTAGCGTCATCGACTATGTGCAGGATCGCTCGGGCAAAGTGATCTGGCGGGCGGATAATCGCCGCTGCGCCAATTGCGAAATGCCCGAATGGGACGGCAAACCGATGCCGCGGTTCGATTCGCGCGGCAAGCAAGTGCTGGATGCCCGCACCGCCTTTCAGGTGGTGCATATGCTCGAAGGCGTGGTGACACGCGGCACTGCAATCGCCCTCAGCGATCTGGGACTGCCGTTGTTCGGCAAGACCGGCACCACATCGGGACCGACCAACGTGTGGTTCTGCGGCGGCAATCAAGACATCGTCGGCGGAGTATATCTGGGGTACGATGCACCGCGCTCGCTGGGCGGATATGCGCAAGGCGGGACAATCGCTGCACCGATATTCAAGCAACTGATCCTTGCCACCAAACCGCGCTGGAGCACGAAGCCATTCGCCGCACCGCGCGATATCCACTGGGTCAAGGTTGACCGGATCAGCGGCAAACGCGTGTTTACCGGCACGCCCGGAAGCGAAGCCAAGGCGTCGGTCATCTGGGAAACTTTCAAAGCCGAAAGCGAAGCGCGGCCGGGTATCGGCAGCGAGGAGATCGAGGCGCAGCGCAGCGCCTTGATCAATGCGATCAAGCGCGGATCACAGTCGCGCGAGCGCGCGGCCAGGACCGACGCTGCGCCAGCACCCGTGAGCGAGCCCGGTGCGATCCCGACAATACCCGCCGAAAGTGGCGTAACTGTTCAATAATTCCGGCATTACGCCGCGCAGGAGACGAAGATGAACAAGATGATGATTGCGTCGCTGGCTTTGCTCACCGCGCTGCTCGTGCCAGCTGCGGCTCCCGCTGATCTGCCGCAAGGCGCAAGGGCGCCCGAATTTGCCACCGCCACCGCGCTGGCAGGAAATGAAAAGCCGTTCAGCCTTAAGGCTGCGCTGCGCAAAGGCCCGGTGGTGCTGTATTTCTACCCCAAGAGTTTTACTTCAGGCTGCACGCTTGAGGCCCATGCCTTTGCGGAGGCGACCAAGGATTTTGCGGCGGCCGGGGCGATGGTGATCGGGCTTTCGGCAGATTCAATCGACGTGCAGAAGGATTTCTCGCGCAAAGCCTGCGGCGACAAGTTCCGGGTCGGGGT
>JANMBA010000382.1:0-3680 GCA_031360105.1 Novosphingobium sp. | reverse complement strand
ACCGCCTATGACCATATGTTCCTCGATGGGCTGGAAGATGCCTATGAGGCGGGCCGCGCAATGGGGACTTTCGCGCAGGAGACCGCTGATGCCTATCAGCTGACCCGCGAAGCGCAGGATGGCTATGCCATCGAATCGCTGCGCCGCGCGCAGGCCGCGATCAGCTGCGGCGCATTTGCCGATGAAATCGCGCCGGTCACCGTGGTCAGCCGCGCGGGCGAAACCGTAGTCGATACCGATGAGGCCCCTGGCAAAGGCAAGCCCGACAAGATCCCGTCGCTGAAGCCCGCGTTCGCCAAGGACGGCACAATCACGGCGGCAACCTCCAGCTCGATCTCCGACGGTGCCGCTGCAATGGTCCTGACTCGTCAAAGCGTTGCCGGTGCGAAGGGACTGAAGCCGGTTGCGCGCGTGGTGGCCGTGGCCGCACATGCGCAGGCGCCCAAGGACTTCACCACCGCTCCGGTTGGCGCGATTAAGGACGTATTGGCCAAGGCTGGCTGGTCGCTTGGCGATGTTGATCTGTTTGAAGTCAACGAAGCTTTCGCCTGCGTAGCGATGTTCGCGATGCACGATCTGGGCATTCCGCATGAGAAGATTAACGTCCACGGCGGGGCAACCGCTCTGGGGCATCCGATCGGGGCTTCAGGCGCGCGGATCGTCACCACATTGCTGGCCGCGCTGAAGCGTCACGGCAAGACCAAGGGTGTAGCCAGCCTGTGCATCGGCGGCGGCGAGGCTACGGCGGTGGCGGTGGAGCTGGTTTAGCGCTTGGGGGAGCCTTAGGGCTCTCCTGCACCCCACACCCGGACTTGCTCGATATAGCCTTGGCGCGGGCCGATACTGATCTGGCACCAGCCGCTGCTGCAATCGCCCAATTTGCCGACCACGCCGGGAGCGAGCCGCCACAGCAGGCGCGAATTGGCATTGGCTTGCTCATGCATTTCGGCCGCGTCGCCCTTGGTGACAAAGCCGCTCCGCTCGCGCGTGAGCAGGCGAGCGAGCACCCAGCCTTGCGCGCCATCGGGGTCTTGCACCAGCCGCCAGCCTTCCTTCAACCGCAGCACCTTGAGCGGCAGGTGCTGGCGGTGATAGACCCAGGCGATCCGGTAATCCTCGCCCGGTCCAACCCGCATGTTCACTTCGTCCGAGCGGATCGAGGCCCAATAGGGGGTTCTGGGATCATCGGCGTGCAGCGGCGAGGAAAACACAGCGGCAACCGCAAACAGCGAAGTTAGCAAGAGTCGAGACATGCCCCGCGTCATACCCCGCTACCCGCCTCCGCATCAAGCCGCTTGACCAGCCCCGCCGCCCCGGCTTAGCGCTTGGCACGTGATGACCATCGTTTCTGATCCGCCCAGCACCCGCCACCTGCCCGGCACACCCAAGGTGCACGTCACCCGCCGCCTGCTACCCTCGGTCGAAGCGCGGCTGAGCGAACTGTTCGAAGTTGTGCTCAACGCCGAAGATCGCCCGCTCAGCCGCGATGAATTGATCGCGGCCATGCGCAGCGCCGACGTGATCGTGCCGACCGTGACCGACCGGATCGACGCCGAAATGCTGGCGGCGGCCGGGGACCGGCCCGATGGCCAGCGATTGGGTCTGATCGCCAATTTCGGCGCGGGAACCGAACATATCGATCTGGCGGCGGCGCGCGGGCGCAAGGTGGTGGTCACCAACACGCCGGGTGTATTCACCGACGATACCGCCGATCTGGCGATGATGCTGATCCTGTCGGTTCCGCGCCGCCTTGGCGAAGGCAGCCAGTTGATCCGCGACGGGCGCTGGACCGGCTGGACCCCCACCGCGATGCTGGGGCATTGCATCGGCGGCAAGCGGCTGGGCATCGTCGGGATGGGCCGGATCGGGCAGGCCGTGGCGCACCGCGCGCGCGCCTTCGGGATGGAGGTGACGTACCACAACCGCCACCGGCTACCGCTCAGTATCGAAAGCATGTTCGGCGCGCGGTATGAGCCCGATCTGGAAGTGCTGATTGCCCAAAGCGACCTGATCACGCTGCATTGCCCGGCAGGAGCCGCGACGCATCACCTGATCAATGCCCATCGGCTGGCCGCGATGAAACCCAGCGCGTTCCTGATCAACACCGCGCGCGGCGATCTGATCGACGAGGCGGCACTGATCGCCGCGCTGACCAGCGGTGAAATCGCCGGGGCTGGGCTGGATGTGTTTGCGGCCGAACCCCAGGTCGATCCCCGATTGATCGCGCTGCCCAATGTGATCACTTTGCCGCATCTTGGCAGCGCGACGATTGAAGGCCGCGCGCAGGCGGGCGAAAAAGTAATCGCCAACATCCGCTATTGGGCCGACGGCCACCGCCCGCCCGATCAGGTTTTGGACGGCTGGCTTTAGCATTAGCCCGGATAATCGTCCGGCTGCGCAACACCTGTACACTGCGCCGCTTGTGCAAGCTGCAATCGTTGCTCTAAGCCGCTGGCGAGGAATCGCGCAGCGCCGCACAGGCCGCGCGTCGATGGGGAGATTTCGATGCACAAACTAACGGCCATGGCCCTTGCTGCCACCCTCGTGCTGGTCCCGGCCAGCGCCTGGGCGCAAGCCGCCGATGCGGCCGAAGTGACCGGCGGCGCGCTTGACACGGGCGATAGTGCCTGGGTGCTGGTCTGCTCGGCCCTGGTCCTGCTGATGGCGATACCCGGCTTGTCGCTATTTTACGGCGGGCTGGTCCGCACGCGCAATTTCCTCTCGGTCATGGTGCAAGTCGGCGCGGTGGTGGCGGTCGTTTCGGTGTTGTGGATCGCCGCCGGGTACCGCCTGGCGTTCGGCGATCCGACCAACGGCTGGATTGGCACCGGCAACACCTGGATGCTCAATAACACGATCGACCTGTTGCGGGGTGATAGTGCAATCAGCGAGCGAAACTTTGCCCTGTTCCAACTGACTTTCGCGGCAATCACGCCCGCCCTGATGATCGGGGCCTGGGCCGAACGCGCGCGGTTTGGTTGGGTGGTGACCTTTACCGCGTTGTGGAGCCTGATTGTTTATGTGCCAGTGGCGCACTGGATCTGGGGCGATGGCTGGCTGGCGACGAGCGTGGGGACCAAGGATTTCGCGGGCGGGATCGTGGTCCACACCACTGCGGGCGTTTCGGCGCTGGTCGCCGCCTTGCTGATCGGTAAACGGCAAGGTTTTCCTCGCCAGCTGATGCTGCCGCACAGCCCGGCGCTCGCGATGGTCGGCGCAGGGTTGCTGTGGGCCGGATGGTTCGGTTTCAATGGCGGCTCGGCCCTGTCAGCCGATGACAACGCCTCGACCGCGATCATCAACACTCAACTTGGCGCCAGCGCCGCCGCCTTGGTGTGGCTGATCGTCGAAAAGTTCAAGGTCGGGAAACCGACCGGGATCGGCTTCGCGACGGGGGCGATCGCCGGATTGGCCACCATCACCCCGGCAGCCATGTTTGTCTCCCCCGGCGCTGCGATCGCCTTTGGGGTCGTGGCTGCGCTGGTCTGCTTCCCGATGATTCAACTGATCAAACACAAATTGGCAATCGACGATTCGCTCGATGTGTTCGCTGTCCACGGGGTTGGCGGGATCACCGGGTCGTTGCTGCTGGCGGTGTTCCTGTCGCCCGCGCTGGGCGGGGTGGGCTATGACGAAGGCGTGACCATGATCCAGCAATTCTTCGCGCAGCTCGTCGGGGT
>JANMBA010000372.1:0-5114 GCA_031360105.1 Novosphingobium sp. | reverse complement strand
ATGTTGATGAACACTGGCGAACGGCCGTTCCCGTCCACCTCGGGGCTGCTGACCACGCTGGCGTACAAATTGGGCGATGCCCCGGCGGTCTATGCGCTCGAAGGGTCGATCCCGATTGCAGGTGCGCTGGTGCAATGGCTGCGCGATAATCTAGGGCTGATCGCGCACGCTTCGGAGGTCGAGGCGCTGGCCGCCAGCGTGCCCGACAATGGCGACGTCTATTGCGTCCCGGCCTTCTCCGGCCTCTATGCGCCGCACTGGGACGACCGCGCCCGCGGGGTAATCGCCGGGCTGACCCGGTTCGTGACCAAGGCCCATATCGCCCGCGCCGCGCTTGAGGCGGTGGCCTTCCAGGTTCGCGAAGTGGTCGATGCGATGACCCGCGATTCGGGCGTGCAAATCGTCGAACTGCGCACCGACGGCGGGATGGTGGTCAACGAGCTGCTGATGCAGTTTCAGGCCGACCTGCTGGGCGTGCCGGTGGTCCGCCCCAAAGTGATCGAGACGACCGCACTGGGCGCAGCCTATGCGGCGGGGCTGGCAGTGGGATACTGGCAATCGACTGCCCAGATCACCGCCAACTGGGGTGTCGATAAGCGCTGGCAACCCGCCATGCCCGAGGAACGCCGCGCCGTGATGTACGCCAAATGGAACAAGGCGGTGGCACGGGCGCGGGACTGGGTGGATTAACGCATTTACCCAAAGCCCATACCCGCCGGGGTGGGGAGCCGATGCACCCTAATCGATGTGACCTGCCGCGCGAAGCAAGGCCGCTTCGGCATCGTTTTTGGGGCGGTAGGAAACGAATTCCCGCGTGCCAAACCTGACCCCTAATTTGTGCATAAGATCGCGGTCAGTTTCGGAATAGAGGATCGCAATCCCCTTCGGGCCAAGCAAGTCGCGTGCGCCACCATTGCGGCGGATGCGTTTCATGAAATCATCCTGCGCCGCGATGCTGGCAATCAGGACTCGCGAGACCGGGGTTTCGGGGCAGTTCTCGAACAGAATGGCTAGCCGTTCCGCCCCGCCGCGTGGCTCCATGATCCGCTGACGCAAATCTCGATCGATCAGCGTCCAGAAATTCGGCGTGTAAGCAAGATCGAGCACCAGCCACCAGATATTGCGTGTTCCCTGCGCCGAAAAACTGGTCTTCTTGTCACGATTTTCGCCCTTCCTGAGATAGTCCGGACGCGCGCGGACCAGACCAACCGCGCAAGTGAAATTGGCTTCGTTGACCCGCAACAGCACGCACAGCTGATCGATTGCTTCGGGCGGGATCATCCAGCCCGACTTGCCGCCGGTGGTGGATTTTACATCGACTTCATTTCCGCCCACGAGCAGATCAAGCAAGATGCCGCGCGGCAATTGCAGCCAGTCGCGCAAGAGAATCTCGAACTTGGTTCCAAGGTAGGTCTTCTCGGTCTTTTCCAGATCGGACAGAAAACATCGCCCGGTCCGTGCTGTGTCGATCACCTCGTCGATGGCGGAACGGAAAAACGAACGCAGCTTTTCCTCAAAAAGTTGGGCACCGCCCGCTGCTGCCAACAAATCGGTTTCAAGCTGGCTAAGAACGGCAAAGTCGGCGTGGCTCGACGGAAGCGGTTGGTACCCTGAGCCGCCAAACAGGCTCATGCCACCGCTTGCACCGAAAACGCCCGCACCGGAACTGCTCGCTTGGCCCGCAAGGCAAGCTTGATCTGCTGTGCCACTGCCCGCGCCACCGGCGGCGGAAAGGCATTGCCCACTTGCCGATAGGCCGCAGTCTTGCGGCCATAGAATTGCCAATCGTCGGGAAAGCCCTGCAGCCTTGCGACCATGCGGACGGTGAGCCGCGGCATGCCCACAAAATCGGGTTCCGGCGCAGCATCAGCCATGCTGCGGCCTTCCACGCCCAATGCCGCCCAAGCTTTGCGCGCGCGGGTTGGCCCCAGGTCAGGTCCACCATGCTTCTTCGATCCGCCCACTATGGTCGGGGCAATGTCGTTGGCCTGCTCAGCCCAGGCTTCAACCCCGGGCCAGCCGTTGGCAGCCATCAAATCCTGCAACAGCTGGCCGACACTGGGCGGGTTGTGCGGCTCAGCATCGGGCCATTCAAACGCATCGACCAAATTGTTACGCAAGGCGACAATCACAATCCGGGGGCGAAGTTGTGACACGCCATAGTGCGAAGCGAAGAACGGACGCCAATCAACCGTGTAACCCAGACTGGCGAACCGCTTTTTCAAGTGCAGCCGGTACTCCTCAAACACGGGGGAGAGAAAGCCCCGGACGTTTTCGATCATCACCGCCTTGGGCTGAATCTCATCGACCAACCGCAGCGCCGCTGGAAAGAGATTGCGTTCGTCATTCTCACCCAATTGCTTGCCGGCGACCGAAAACGGCGGGCACGGCAGGCCGCCGGCCAGCAGATCGACGCCCTTGAAAGGACGTCCATCGAATGTGTTCATGTCGGCCGTGCGGACGTCCCAGTGCGGCCGGTTAAGGTTAAGCGTCTTGGCGCAGTCCGCGTCGATCTCAACCAGAGCTTCGTGGCTGAACCCAGCCAATTCGAGCCCGAGCGCCTGACCGCCCGCGCCTGCACAAAACTCGATCGAACGCATCGGAAACTCCCTGATGCGGCGTGGCTATGTTCTCATAGTGTTCCAGTCAAGTGCCGGGCGGTCAAATTCCCCCAAAAATGACCCCATCACCGCATCAGCAAAATCGAAATACGGCGGTTCCTTGGGTCCGCTGGCTTGTCGCGCACCAGCGGCTCGCGGTCGGCTACGCCTTCGATTTTGCGGAACCGGGCGGGGCCGATACCGTCGGCCAGCAGGGTCTGACGGGTGGCTTCGGCGCGCCCGGCAGACAGTGACCAGTTGTTGGCTCCGATCCCGCCATTCCAGGGCAGCGCATCGGTGTGGCCGCGGATTGACACGCCGCCCAGTTCCGAGCCGAGCAGTTCGGCAATCGCGTGGAGCAGCGCGGCGGCATCGGGGGTCAGCACGGTGGTGCCGAGCTGGAACATCGAGAAATCGGCATCATCGACCAGATCGATCCGGATCCCTTCGGCCGTGTCGATCATCCGCACTTGCTTGGCCAGCCTCGCCAATCGGGCAGTGGCGTTCAGCTTGGCCGCCAGCCGCTCTTGCATTTTGCTGACCTGCTTGATCCGCTCGCCGCCTTCTTTCGGGCCGCCTGCGGCATCGCGCGGGATGGTCATCGCCTTGTTGCCGGTCTGCCCGGCGCGGTTGGGGTAATTGTCTGCTTCGGTGATCGAAGACCCGCCCAGCAGGCCATTCGATCCGGCGCTCTGTTCGCGGAATTTGACCAACGTGGGCGTGAAGTAGTCGGCGACACCTTTGCGCTGTTTCTCGGTCGTGGCGCCCAGCAGCCACAACAGCAGAAAGAACGCCATCATCGCGGTGACGAAATCGGCGTAAGCCACTTTCCACGCGCCGCCGTGGTGTCCGGCGGCGACCACGATAATTTTCTTGACGATGATCGGGCGCGGCGGCTCATTCTTGCCGCGCGCGGGGGTTGATGCGGCCACAATCTAGCGCCCGCGCATTGCGTCAAGCAGGTCGCTGAGGCCGGGGCGGAAATCGTGGCCGAGGCCCGAGCGCGCGCTTTCCACCACCAGCGGCTGCGGCCAGCCGTGCAAGCTGGCGATGATCACTTGCTTGACCGCGTGAAAGATCTGCTCGTCGGCCTCGATCACTTGTTTGAGCCGCCCGGCCAGCGGTGCGACGATCCCATACGCCAGCAGCACCCCCATGAACGTTCCGACCAGCGCCGAGCCGATCATCGCGCCCAAGACCGACGGCGGCTTATCGATCGAACCCATCGTCTTGACCACGCCGAGCACCGCCGCGACGATCCCCAAGGCGGGCAGCGCATCGGCCAGGCTGGCCAGCGCATGCTGCGGTTCGTGGCATTCGTGGAAATGCTGCTTCAGCGCATTGTCCATCACCTCTTCGACCGCGTGGACTTCCAGTGTGCCCGATGAGACCACGATCAAGGTCAGCGTATCGGCGATCAACGCGATCAGCGGCTTGTTGGCGAGCAGGCGCGGGAATTCGGCAAAGATCGGCGAATTGGCGGGTTCAGTGACATGCGTTTCCAAGGCCACCGGGCCTTCGGCGCGCAGCAGCTTCATCAATTTGGTGGTCAGGATGATCACGTCGATGTGATCCTGCTTGGTGTGCCGCGGACCTTTCATCACTTTGCCAAAGCCGCCGAAGAAACCTTTGATTCCGTGCATATTGTTGCCGGTAACCAAAGCCCCCAGCGCAGCGCCCATGATGATCAGCATCTCGTGTGGGATGGCCTCCATGACCGGGCCCAGCGCGCCGCCAGTGATGGCAAAGCCGCCGAACACCATCACGATCAGGATGACGATACCTGCAATCGCATACATTACTCAAATCCCCCGCAAAACGTAAAGCAAACCTGCGCGCGGATCAGCGCAGCAGGGCAAACAGCGACAGCCCGGCGAGCCGCGTGAAGCTGGCCTGGCTGGCCTCGAGCACGGTCATCGTCTGCTGCAATTGTGACACCGCGAGCGACAAGTCGGTGCCGCCTTGATCGGCTTCTTCCTGACTGCGCAGGATGCCGGTCTGCTCGCGGCGTTGTGTGGTCAGATCGAGCCAGTTGAGCCGCGCGCCGATCACCGTTTGCTGCGTGCTGAGCGTTTCCAGCCCGGCGTCCAGACCGGCGAGTGCATCGCGCGCCGCTTGCGCCGGATTGGCCCCCACAGCGCCCGGCGCGCCGCTTAGCGCATCGCTGAGCGTTTTGATCACCGCGAACAGATCGGTGGGTGTGCCGCCGACCGAGAAATTGAGCGCCTCTGGCCCGGTGATCCCGCGCGTAACGGTTTGGCCATCGCCCAGCGGAACCTGCGCCGCTGCGGCGCTGCCGGTATAGACCGCCACCCCAACGGCACTCAGCGTATAGGCCGCGCCCGCTCCCGCGCCGCCAAGCAGTGCATGGCCTTGGCTATCGGGCGTATTGGCTAGTTGGACCAGCTGGTCGCGAATTTGCGCAATCTCGGTGCCGATCCCGGCGCGCTGCGCGGGCGAGAGCGTGCCATTGGCGGCCTGCACCGCCAGTTCCCGGATCCGGATGACAGCCGC
>JANMBA010000369.1:0-6805 GCA_031360105.1 Novosphingobium sp. | reverse complement strand
CTTTCACACGATCACCACGTTCCACTTGCTGGTGGTGATCGGCGGGCTGGTTTTGCTGCATAACCTGTATAGCGGGGCCTCCAGTCAGGCGCGGCACGTGCTGCGTTGGCCGGCCTTGGCGCTGGCGCTGTTCTGGATTGTCGACCTCAATCTTTATGCGATTGCCTATCTGTCGGAGGGAACCCCGTTGGTTCTTGCGGCAATGCGGGGCTTGCTGGCTGCACCGGCGGCGGCACTGCTGGCATTTGGGGCGGTTGGCGGCAGCGGGAGTTCGCGGTTTCGCCCGTCTCGAACGGTAGCGTTTCAAACGATTTCGCTACTGCTGATCGGCGGCTACCTGGCCGCGATGGTGGCAGCAGCGCAGTGGCTGGCCTTTGCCGGCAGCGACTATGTTGCGCCATTGCAGCTAAGCTTTGTGGTCGCAGCATCGCTGATCGCGGTTCTGGTTTTACCTTCGGCGCGGCTGCGCGGCTGGCTGCGGGTCACTGCCGCCAAGCACTTGTTCCAGCATCGCTACGATTACCGCGCCGAATGGCTGCGGTTTACCCGCACCATCGGCGAAAGTGGCGCTAACCGAACCTCGCTTGAAGAACGGGTGATCCGCGCAGTGGCGGATATTACCGATAGCCCGGCCGGGTTGCTGCTAACGCCGACCGAAGGCGAGCAATTCGAACTGGCTTCGCGCTGGCAGTGGCCCACCGCAGAAGTGCCGGTCCTCGCGTTCGATAGTGCCACGGTTCGGGCGATCGAGCAGTCGGCCTACGTAGCCGATCTGGATGAATTGCGCAGCGGCAAGACCGATCTCGCGCCCAGTTTGATGGCTGCTCCGACCATGCCGGACTGGCTGCTGAACGAACCGCGCGCCTGGGCCCTGGTGCCGCTGCTGCATTACGAACGGATGGTTGGCGCGGTGGTGCTGGCGCGTCCGCCGCATGCCCGCGCGCTGGATTGGGAAGATTTCGATTTGCTGCGCGTAGCTGGCCAGCAGCTCGCCAGTTATCTGGCCGAACATGCCGGGCAGGCGGCATTGGCCGAAGCGGCACGGTTCGATGATTTTCATCGCCGGATCGCGTTCGTGATGCACGACATCAAAAACCTGGCGAGCCAGATGGGATTGCTCGCGCGTAATGCCGAACAGCACGCTGAAAATCCCGAGTTCCGCGCCGATATGTTGGTCACGCTGCGCAATTCGGCCGACAAGTTGAATGCGTTGCTGGCGCGGCTATCGCGTTATGGTGCCGCCGCCATTGAAGCGCTGGCACCAGTGCAGGCCGACGAAGTGGCGCAGGCGGTGGTCGAACAATTGTCCGCGCGCCATCTGGTTACCCTTGTCGAGCGCGAGCCGGTCGAAGTATCGGCCGAACGCGGCACGCTGGAACAGGTGCTGCTGCATCTGGTGCAAAACGCCATCGATGCCAGCCCGGCCGATTCCCCGGTGTTCGTGCGGGTCGCAAGCGAGGGACTGCACGGGGTGATCGAGGTTATCGATTCGGGCACCGGGATGAGCGCTGAATTCGTTCGGCGGCGGCTGTTCAAACCGTTTGATTCGACCAAGCAGGGCGGGTTCGGGATCGGCGCGTATGAAGCGCGCGAACTGGTCCGCGCCATGCAGGGACGGCTCGACGTTGAAAGCCGCGATGGTTTGGGGACACGCTTTACGGTGCGGTTGCCGCGCGCCGACACTGCGAAGTTGATCAAGGCTCTTGCCGCCGATGGCAAGGAAGAAAAAAGGGTCGCCTGATGTCGCAACAGAAACCCAAACTGCTGATCGTCGAAGACGATCCCGGGCTGCAGGCCCAGCTGAAATGGGCCTGGCCCGATTTTGAAGTGATCATGGCCAGTGACCGGGGCAGCGCAATTGCTGCCTTGCGCAGCGAGGAGCCCGACGTGGTTACGCTCGATCTGGGGCTGCCGCCTGATCCCGATGGTACCAGCGAAGGATTTGCCGTGCTCGATGCGATCATGGCGCTCAAACCGAACACCAAGGTCATCGTCGCGTCTGGCCATGGCGCGCGCGAATCGGCGCTCCAGGCGATTGCCAAAGGGGCCTACGATTTTTACCACAAGCCCGTCGATATCGAGGCGCTGGGGCTGATTGTGCGCCGAGCGTTGCAATTGCAAATGATCGAACGCGAGAACCGCCTGCTGGCCGCGCGCGGCAGCGATGACAACCGCGTGCTGGGCCGGATGATCACCGCCGCGCCCGAAATGATCAAAGTTGCGCGCACCATTGAGCGGGTGGCCAACACCAACGTCTCGGTCATGCTGCTGGGCGCGAGCGGGACCGGCAAGGAGCTGCTGGCGCGCGGACTGCACGATGCCAGTGATCGTGCGGGCGGCGCGTTTGTGGCGATCAACTGCGCCGCAATCCCGGAAAATCTGCTCGAAAGCGAATTGTTCGGGCACGAGAAGGGGGCATTCACCGGGGCGGTAAAAACCACCGAAGGCAAGATTGAATTGGCCGGAGGCGGCACACTGTTCCTCGATGAGGTCGGCGATATTCCGCTGACCTTGCAGGTCAAACTGTTGCGGTTTTTGCAAGAACGGGTGATCGAGCGGATCGGATCGCGTAAATCGATCGCGGTCGATACCCGGATCGTTTGCGCGACGCATCAAGACCTTGAGGCAATGATCGCCGACGGCCGGTTCCGCGAGGATCTGTTCTACCGGTTGGCCGAGATTGTCGTAAAGATCCCCAGTCTGGCCGAACGCACCGGGGATCCGGCGCTGCTGGCCAAGGCATTCCTCGCGCGCTTTGCCAAGGAAATGAACCCGGCGGTGAAAGGCTTTGCCGCCAATGCGCTGGCCGCGATCGATGACTGGGGCTGGCCCGGCAATGTCCGCGAGCTGGAAAACCGGGTTAAGCGCGCGGTGATTATGACCGAAAGCAAATTGGTCAATGCCGCCGACCTCGATCTGGCCGCCCCCGACAGTTCCGATGCGCAAGTCCTCAATCTCAAATCAGCGCGCGAAACGGCTGACCGGCGGGTGATCCGCCACGCTTTGGCACGCAGCGAGGGCAACATTTCCAGCACCGCCAAGTTGCTCGGGATCAGCCGGCCGACGCTGTATGACCTGCTTAAGCAATACGATATGCAGACCTGACAATGCTGCCGCGCCGCATAATATTGGTGGCTTGCTCGGCTGCGTTGCTGGCCGTTGGCGCACCGGGCTGGGCGCTGCCTGATGCAGCGCTGACGAGTATGGCCGCCGCCAACATAGCGTTGACGCGCGGCGACGGGATTGCCGCCGAGGCCGATCTGAATCGGGCTGCTCAAGCCGGCGCGAGCAAGCCCGAACTGGCTGCTGCGATGGGCGAAGCGCTGATCGACCAAGGCGCGTTTGCCAAGGCGCGCGCCTGGCTGACCCCTGGGAACTTCGTGGCGGGAGAAGCGGCGCGCGGGTGGCGGATGCTGGGCCGACTTGAGCGGCTTTCGGGCGATTATCCCCGGGCCGGAAAGGCCTACGACCGGGCGCTGGTCCTGGCGCCGAAAGATCCCCTGCTTTGGGTTGAGATCGGCCGCTTGCGCTACGCCGGCGGCGAGCAGTTGCAAGCGATTGAGGCCGCTGAAAACGCGTTGGCCGCCGCCCCTGACAATCCGCGCACGCTTGAATTCAGGGCCGAGTTGCTCCGCGATGCGCGGGGCTATGCGGCCGCAATCCAGCTATACGAACGTGCGCTGGAAGCCAGCCCCAGCGATCTGGGCCTGCTGGGCGGATATGCCGCTGTACTGGGCGAGGCCGGGCGGGCGCAGGATATGCTGGCCGTCACCCGCCAGATGCTCGATCTATCCCCGCGCAGTCCCCGCGCGTTCTATCTGCAAGCGGTGCTGGCGGCGCGCGCGGGTCAGATTGATCTGGCGCGGGCTTTGCTTAATCGCACGCGCGGCCAGCTTGATACCGCGCCGGCGGGTCTGCTGCTGCAAGGTTTGCTTGAGCTTGAAGCGGGCAATGCCAATGTCGCCGCCGATCAACTTGCCGTTCTGGCCGATCGCCAACCGGCCAACCAGCGGGTGCAATTGCTGCTGGCGCGGGCGTTGTATGCGTCGGGCGATTACAACCAGCTGTTCGCACGCTTTGCTGCCTTGGCGCAGCGCAGCGATGCTTCGCCGTACCTGCTGACGCTGCTGGGGCGGGCCTGTGAAGACCAGGGCAACCGCAACGCGGCGGCGGCGTTGCTTGATCGCGCGGCAGCCGCTTCGCTGCCCGGTCTGCAACCGATATTTGAGCCTGACGCGCCAAGCGTGCTGGCGCCCCGATTTGCTGCTGCACCTTCGGCCCAGGGTCAGGCTGTGCCCTTTGTCCGTAGTCTGTTGAACGCCCAGAACCCGAGCGCTGCGGCGCAGGCTGCCAGCCAGTTCTTGCGGCTTCGCCCGGGGTCGGGCGATGCCTTGGCGCTGCTTGGCGACGTGGAGCTGGTCAGCGGGGCTCCGGCCAGCGCGCTCGAACATTACCGGCTGGCGGCGCAAGTGCGGTTTCCTGATCTGTTGCTGCTGCGGATTGGTGAGGCTTATGACCGGCTCGGTCAGTGGCGGGCCGCCCAGCCGGTGGTCGCGCAATATCTGGCAGCTTTTCCCGGCAGCCGTCTGGCGGCCCGGATGGCCGCTAATCAAGCGGCTTTGGCGGCCGACTGGCCGACTGCGCGACTGCTGCTTGAGAACCTGCGCGGGCGGGGAGGCCAAGGCGATGTGCGGTTGCTGGCGGACCTCAGTCTGGCACAATTGCGCAGCGGTGATATCCCTGCCGCGCTGGTCAGCGCCCGGCGGGCATGGGCGTTGCAGCCGAGCAGCCCGGTGGCTGCGCAGGCGCTGGGCATGGTCCTGGCTGCCGCTGGCAAAGACCCAGCTGCCGCGCGGCAGCTGCTGGATCAGGCCCGCCGGATGGGCGGCAACAATCAACTGCTGGCAGAGGCGTGGGCCAGCTTGCACTAACCCCTCGACAAGTGGATGCCGCTTGCCCAAGGACAATTTCATCGCGCGGTTAAATTGTGAGGGATTGGGATGGCCGGAGTTCTGCAAGGCGTTACCGTGATTGAGCTGGCCGGGATCGGTCCGGCGCCGTTTTGCGGAATGATGCTGGCCGATCATGGCGCGCGGGTGATCCGGATTGAGCGGCCGGGCAACAGCGGCCGGTTTGGAGACGGAGGCAACCGCGATATCCTCAATCGGAGCCGCGAGCGGATTGAACTCGACCTCAAAGATCCTGCCGCGATTGGGCAGCTGAAAGAGCTGGTTGTCAGGGCCGATGCGCTGATCGAGGGAAACCGTCCCGGCGTGCTTGAGCGCCTCGGCATTGGCCCGGACGTTTTGCTGGCGCTCAATCCAAAGCTGGTCATCGGACGGATGACCGGTTGGGGTCAGGACGGCCCGATGGCCCCGCTGGCCGGGCACGATATCAACTACATCGCCTTGTCAGGCGCGCTCCATTCGTATGGCCGCGCAGGCGAGAAGCCGACCTTTCCGGTCAACGCGGTGGGCGATTTTGGCGGCGGCGGAATGCTGCTGGCGTTCGGCGTGGTCGCGGCGGTGCTGCACGCGCGCGGCGGCGGGACCGGGCAGGTGATCGATGCGGCGATGGTTGACGGAGCCGCGGTGCTCTCGGCGATGACTTACACCTTTCTTGGCAATGGCCAGTGGCGCGATGAGCGCGGGGTTAACTTGCTCGACAGCGGTGCGCACTTTTATGACACTTACGAAACCAGCGATGGCAAATGGATCTCGCTCGGCTCGATCGAACCGCAATTCTATGCACTGCTGCTCGAAAAAACCGGCCTGACTGGCGATCCGGAGTTTGCCCAGCAGATGAATCCAGCGCAGTGGCCCCCGCTTAAAGAACGGATGACCGCGCTGATCCTGACCAAGACCCGCGACGAATGGTGCGCGATCATGGACGATACCGATATTTGCTTCGCCCCGGTTTTAAGCCTGCGAGAAGCGCCGCTGCACCCGCATAATGTGGCGCGCGGAACCTTTGTTGAAGCTGGCGGGATGATCCAGCCAGCCCCCGCGCCGCGCTTTTCCGCTACCCCTGCGCCGCCGGTTGCGCTGGCCGGGCGCTGAGTGTTTAACCGGATCGATCCGATGGTGCGCCTGCTGGTCGTGGCCATCGTGCTGGCGTTTGTCTTGCCGGTCAGCGGCGGTTGGCGCGAGGCGGCGCAGTTCATCTCGAACGCTGCGGTGTTCTTGCTGTTTTTCCTCAACGGCCTGCGCTTGCCGCGCCACGAGGTTATGGCCGGGCTGACCAATCACCGGCTGTTGTGGCCTTTGGTGCTGTGGTGTTTTGGGGCGATGGCGCTGGCCGGCTGGCTGGTGTGGCAAGCCGGGGACGGGTGGATGCCGCCGCTGCTCGCGCTGGGGTTCCTGTACCTTGGGTGTCTGCCTTCGACTGTCCAGTCGGCGACCGCCTATTCCTCGCTCGCAGGGGGCAATGTTGCAAGTTCAGTAGTGGCTGCGGCGCTGCTCAATTTGCTTGGCGTGTTCATCACTGCACCGCTGTTTTCGTGGCTCGCGGGCGGGCAAGGCGGCGGGCTCCACGCCGATGGCTTGCTTAAAGTGGTGGCGATCCTGCTGGTGCCATTTGTGCTTGGCCAGATTGCCCAAGGCTGGCTGGGTGGCTGGGTCAAGAAGCATCGCCAGCTTGCCACCTGGTTTGACCGGGCGTCGATAGCGATTGCGGTCTATGTTGCTTTTTCAGGCGCGGTCGAGCAGCGGTTCTGGACGCGGATCGATCTGACCGGGTGGGGCTGGCTGGCGGGCGGCACCGCGCTACTGCTGGCGTTCGGACATCTGGGGGCCTGGACGCTGGG